>JAGRHA010000358.1 GCA_020445205.1 Gammaproteobacteria bacterium | reverse complement strand
GATGATCATCCCGTCCCTCCTGCCGATCGCGGTACCAGTCGCCGTCGGTTTGCTGCTCGGCCCGAAGGCGCTCGGTGGCCTGCTGATCGGCACCATCGTCACCGGCCTGTTCGTCGCCATCTCGATGACCACGGGCGGTGGCGCATGGGACAACGCCAAGAAGTACATCGAAGACGGCAACCATGGTGGCAAGGGTTCAGACGCGCACAAGGCCGCCGTGACGGGTGATACCGTCGGCGACCCGTACAAGGACACCGCCGGCCCGGCCGTCAACCCGCTGATCAAGATCATCAACATCGTCGCACTGCTGATCGTGCCGATGCTCTGAATGATCTCCCGGTGGTGAACGAAGGGGGCCTGCAGGCCCCCTTTTTTTGTGCCCACCAAGGGCATGGTGGACGCCCCCAGCGCCAGCGCTTACCCTACTGCACCGCAACATTACTCACCGCGAAGGGCAAGTGCATGAACCTCGACCGCGTCAGCAAGGGCAACGTCCCCAACGAAATTCACGTCATCATCGAAATCCCGGCCAACTCCGATCCGGTTAAATACGAGCTGGATAAGGAGACCGGGGCGATGTTCGTCGACCGTTTCATGTCGACCGCGATGTTCTACCCGTGCAATTACGGTTATGTGCCACATACCCTGTCCAAAGACGGCGACCCGGTCGACGTGCTCGTGCTCACCCCCAACCCGCTGATCTCGGGTTCGGTGATCAAGTGCCGGCCGGTCGGCGTACTGAAGATGAAGGACGAGTCGGGCGACGACGCCAAGGTGCTCGCGGTGCCGATCGACAAGCTGTGCAAGACCTACCGCGGTGTCGAGAGCTTCCGCGACCTGCCCGGCGAAGTGCTCAATCGCATCTCGCACTTCTTCGAGCACTACAAGGATCTCGACGAGGGCAAGTGGGTACGCGTCGACGGCTGGTACGGCGTCGACGAGGCCAAGCAGGAGATCATGGAAAGCGTGCAGATGTACAACGACGCGCCGGAAAAGCCCAACTTCTGACGCTGCCTACGCGGGCGCTGCCACGCTGGACCCTGCCACCGTGGCGGGTCCGCGGTGCGCCCGATGGCTTTAGCGCCCACAGACCGCGCGCCGACGCCTTCCGACTGCGAGCTGCCGGGCGGTGATTGTGCGGCCCGGTGACAACACAACTGACCAGTCCGCGTCAGTCCGCCCGGGACTCAGACCGTCAGCTGCTGCAGGATGGCAATGGGAATGCGCAGGTCGGCGGCGATGTCGTTCAACCTCGGCACCGGGCCGCTCCCCCCGATCAACACCCGCGCTTTGACCAGGGCGTCGTCCAACTGATCGCGCCAACGTCCGGTGATCTCTGTGGGTACGCCAAAGTCGCTCGCGACCTGCGCGGCGTCTTTACCGGCGTGTAGCTGTTCCTTGGCATCGTGCTCGCGTTCGAGTGCCGACAGCGTGTCGACGGAGAACAGGCAACGCGCGGCGATGGCGTCGGGCGGCATGTTCTTGGCGAGCATCGACCAGGCCAGGCGCAAGTCGGATTCCAACGTCTCGTCTTCACCCTCGACGACACCAAGTGACAGGCCACTGGACGCCACCACGGCATCGACGTCGGCGCCATCGAGCAACGCGAGGCGCGCGAACTGCAGCCGCTCCAGCGCCTTGACCTGCACGACTGTGGCACCGGTGTTCGCCGCCACCTGATCGATGGCGACACCATCCAGCAGGGCGCGTTCAACCGCGAGTTTGCGTGCCAGCGCTGCCAGCGATTCCGGTGGCAGGCCGGGTACGATCATTTCGACGTCTTCGACCGACATACCGCCGATCAACATGCGCCGCGCCGATCCCAGGCTGCCGCGCTGGCGGCCGAGCTCGGCGATCGATTCGTTCAGGCCGCGGACGTACTCATCGATGGTGGAGAATCCGCTTTCCTGCAGTGCACCGTCACGCATCGCCGTCGCATCGGCGACGACGCCTTGCAGGTCCGCGACCTCGCCCTCGGCCGTGGCGAGCTGCGTCCTCATCTCGCCGGCCTTCTGCTTGAAGTGAGCATTGATCTCCGATGCCGAGCGCATACGCAGCCCCGTCTCTACGAGAAACACGACACCGGCCAGCGCGCCCGACGCCTTGCCGAACTTGGCGACCTTGGTCCAGCGTGCGGTCTTCTTCGCCTTGGCCAGCTCGCTCATGGTCTGGAACTTCGCGAGCTTGCGCATTTTCAAGGCCTTGCCGCCCGCCCCGACCGCCCACACCAGGGTTGCCGCTGCACCACCGTAGAGCGACGCATCCGACATCGGGTTGATCACCTTGTGTTCGAGCTCGTCGAACGCCTTTTCGACATCATCCTTCACCGGCGGCGCGAAGATCGCCATGTTCTTTTCCAGCTGCGACCGCGCGAAGTTGGCTTTTTCCTCCATCTTCTGCAGGTCGGCCATGACGTTGATGTAATCGGTATGCGCCTGAATGTACTGACCTTCGAGCTTCTCCAGCTCCTCCTTGAGTTCTTCGACCTGTTCCTTGAGGGCGTCGGTGTGAAAAGCCGCGGTCAGGAAAAAAGTGTCGGTATCGATGCCCATGCAAGCTCCTTGCGCGGATCAGACCCGCATCAATGCCTCGACCTGTTGGTTCGAAAGTCCCGTGAGTGCAGCCACCTCGACCACGGCGACACCCTCGTGCAGCAGTTCGCGGGCATCCTGCATCCTGTCTTCTTCGCTAATCACGACGTCGGTTGACGCCGGCTGCCGGGCCACCTCCGCAACCAGCGCCTGCACCTCGCCCGGGTCGAGTTCGGTAATCATGCCGACATCCTCGACGCTCGCACCCGCCGCCAGCATGGCGCGCGCCACCTCGCGTTTTCCCTCGTCGATGCCAGCGGCCAGGTTGCGCGCATTCAGTGCCTCACCAGCGTCGCTGGCATCTTCGGCGCCGAGCTCGGCGCGGATCCGCTCGCACGCATCCTGCATCTCGGCGATCGCTGTCGCGAGTTGGTGCGTCGCCTGCGACAGTTTCAGGTTGACCCCGGCCAGGGTGGCCAGGCGCTTGCGCAGAAATGCCTTTTCCTTTTTTGCTTCCGGCGCGGCCCAGGCCGCTTCGCCGAGCCCCAGGGTCACGAAGCCGACGATGTGCCGAAACGACTTCTCGACATGGCGCCAGGTTTCGTTCTCACCGGCACTCGGATCATCCCAGGCCTTGTCCGCTACATAAGCGACCTTCTGTGCTGCCGTCGCATCACTGAACCGACGCGCATAGTCCTCGCTGAGTCGCTGGTAGCGTTTGCGCTGCTCCGCATATTCGGCCTTGCGCGCGAAGAAACCGTCGCGGTTCTGCTTCAACGCCGTCTCCGCGCCCTCGACCTGCTCACGCAATCTGCGCAGCTCCGGCGCGTACGTCTCACGCTTCCCCACGCTGCCGAACGCATTGGGAATATCTTGCGTGACGATCCGCGGGATGTCTTTCGTAACGACCTTGGGGATGTCCTTGGTGACGACTTTGGGGATGTCTTTCGTCACGATCTTGGGAATGTCTTTGGTGACGATCCGCGGTATATCTTTGGTGACCACCTGCGGAATCGTCTTGGAGAAGAATTTGCCGACTTCCTTGAAGAACATCGTGATCGCTCCTCGGGTTTGGAAAAACGCCAGCGGCACGTGAGCACGCAGGCAACGGTCACCCGCAGACTCGATCGGCACCCTCAACCATTACACGCCGGATTTTGCGTGCGACCGCTAAGGGCAGTTCAACTGCAGATTGGACAGCAGATTCTGTACCTCCGGCGTATCCGGCAAGTCGAGATACAGGATCGTGTCCGTGATCGAAAGGTTGCACACCATGCGCCCGGCGGCGGCCAGCTTGGCCTCCATCTCACCCGCGCCGATGAGGGTACCGTTCAGGATTTCGAGCAGGCGCGCGTCGGTCGAGCTGTCCTGCGCCAGGCCGAGCGATGCTTTGAGGCCGTCGATCTCCGCCTGCATCGCCCGTCGTCCCGCACAGAACAGCAAAAAGGCTTCCTGGGCAGAGGCATACCAACTACGGTATACGCGCAGGTTGTCGCGGTAGAACTGCAACAGCTGTTGCTCCTGGCGTATGTTGGCCTGGATACCGTAGATCGCCATGCCAACCCCGACCACGCCGAGTACTGCGGCGCCGCCCGCCTTGAACAAGCGTGCCTTGCTCACGACCTTTGCCGTGTCAGCTGCAGCATCGGCGGTCTTGACCACCCGCGCGCCCCCGCTCACGGCCGATGCGCGCCGCGCCGTATCGACCGTATCGGCCGCGGCATCGGCAGCCTTGGCCACGCGGCCACTGCTTCCCGCATGGGCGGCAGTACCGGCAGTACCCACCTTGGGTACCGCAGGCCGCCGCGCCTTGACGTATTGAAAGGTTTGATAAGCGAAAGCCCCCACGGCAAGGGCCCCTTCGACGGCACCGGTCGCGGTCAGTATCCCGTTGAGCACCGAGACTTCGGCGCTTTCGTCTTCCGCCGCGTCGCGCGCATCGGCCGGCCGCTCGGCGAGCCCGAGGGCCTCGAGCCGGGTCAGCAGCACATCGAGTAACTCGACCTTGTCGAACACCTGCTTGTAGAGGGCGTCGGTTTCGGTGAATTGCTGCTGTGCATTCGCGACGGCGCCTTCCAGCACTTCCGAACCATTCACGTAGTCGTTGAACTTGGCCTCGAGCGTCGCCTTGTCGGCGGAGTCCAGCGCATCGTCACTCAGTGGCTCGACCTGGTGCTGCGCCGCGACGACGGCTTCGTACTCGGCTGCGCATTCGTTGCTGTAAGGCGCTTCTCCCTCAGGCATGTCGGCGACTCCGCTGAGGCATGAGCAGACCGGCGGCGGCCAACAGCAGAAGGGTGGGCGGTAGCGGCACGTTGCCACCGGGCGGTGGCGCCGCGGCACGCAGCGCGACATTGTCGAAGCCGTAGATCGTAACCTGCCCATCATCAAGGGACAGCAGGTCCAGACTCAGGGTGACGGTCTGGCCGATGAAGTCCGACAGGTCTGCAGTCACTCGATAGCTGAACAACGGGCCGGACAACAGATCAAGCCCGGTACCGATGCCGGCGCGTCCGCCGATCGATTCGGTCGGTTCGACGAGGTCAGGGGGATTGCGCCGAATCTGGTCATAGCGGAATGCCGCGCGGCTGCCGGAACCACCGCCGGATACGGACAGGCTCAGCAGGTCGCCACCGGCGGGCGGGGTCGCCGGCACGCCGGTCGGATCGACAAACGCATCAGCCAGACCGAAATCGGCCACCAACTCCGTTGCCGTGGCATCGACCATGAACGACTGTTGCAACGACAGCACGGCAATGTTGGTGGCACCGAAGCCCCCCGAACTCAGCGATGCATAGCCATTGCCGGCCTGCGACCCGGCTGTGACCAGCGCGCCGGCAAGGCCCGGCGTAAGCACCGAGCTGATAGTCCAGCCAGTCAGCCCGTTATTGAAATCGCCATTGATGATGGCGGCGCGTGCGCCACCGGCACTCGCCAAATAGATCGCAAACGAGGCCGCAGCGAGTCGGTAGATGGTTTTGAGGTTCATCGGCTTGAGTCCCTGAATTGTTGTTCTTTCGTTATGAGACATGGGCGCAATACGCATGCCCAAACGCCGCGTTCGAGGAGATTCCGTCCTATTCATTGGGAATCGACAAGATCGTCAAGATCGCCGCGTGGTCGAAATATTCACGCTAGCTCGCTGGAATGCAATCGCTTTTTGTCGCGCCAGCTGTCAGACGATTCTGACACGGCATCACGGGCGGTCGTGCCGGCGCGAGCAAGCACGGCGGCTGGCAGGTAAACTAGCGCATTGCGATCGCCGAGCAGGACCCTGGTAGCCCCCAATGAAAGTCTGCATCCTTTCCGATAGCCACGATCACATCGCGTTGATCGACGCGGCCGTCGCCGATGCCAAAGCGGCAGGCGTCGAAGCCGTGCTGCATGCGGGTGATCTCGTCGCACCCAGCACGTTGCATTGTCTCGAGAAGTACCAACTGCCGGTCCACGTGATCCACGGCAACAACACCGGTGACCTGTTCGCGCTGACGCAGCTCGCACACAAACCCGGCGGCGTGGTGCGCTTTCACGGTATGGATGCCGCGATCGAACTCGCCGGTCGGCGCATCTTCATCGTCCACTATCCGCACTATGCGCGTGCGATGGCGGCCACGGGCGACTGGGACCTGGTGTGTTGTGGCCACAGCCACAAGGTGGCTATCGACGCGTTCAAGAATTGCATCGGCGGCACCACGCACGTGGTCAATCCCGGCACGATAGGCGGTGTCGGCCAGGCGCCGGCGACGTGGGTGCTGGGCGACCTCGCCACCATGACCTTCGAATTGCGCGAGGTACCGAAATCCCTCGAGTACCGCGACAGAGCGACCGCCGACCATGTCTGACGCCTTCACGCATTTCGACGCCGAAGGCCAGGCCCACATGGTTGACGTCGGCAGCAAGGACGTCACCGAGCGCATCGCCGTGGCCAGCGGCAGCATCCGTATGCAGGCGCGTACGCTCGACATGATCCTGCAGGGAGGACACAAGAAGGGCGATGTGCTCGGCGTCGCACGCATTGCCGGCATCATGGGCGCCAAGCGCACCGCAGACCTGGTCCCGCTGTGTCACCCCTTGCCGTTGACCAACGTGAGCATCGCGTTCGACGCGCGCCCCACGCTCGACAGCATCCATTGCGTGGCCACGGCAAAGACGCGCGGTCAGACCGGCGTCGAGATGGAGGCTCTGTGCGCGGTCCAGGTCGCGTTACTGACCATCTACGATATGTGCAAAGCCGTCGACCGCGGCATGCAGATCGAGAATGTGCGTCTCGAAGAGAAGGCAGGGGGCAAATCCGGCCACTGGAAGCGCAGCGATTTCCCGGACGCATGAACCCGCTCTACCGTAAGACCGTCTTTCAGACCAGCGCCGCAAAACTCGCGCAGACGCCGCCCGACGAGGGCTTCGAAGTGGCGTTCGCCGGGCGTTCGAATGCCGGCAAGTCGAGCGCGATCAATGCGCTGTGCGACCAGAGCACGCTGGCACGTACGAGCAAGACCCCGGGGCGCACCCAGCTACTGAACTTCTTCGCCGTCGACGAACAGCGGCGAATCGTCGATCTGCCGGGCTACGGTTACGCCAAGGTCGCCGAAAACATCAAGCGCGAATGGCAAGGCGCACTCGCGGCTTATCTCGAACACCGCCAGTGTCTGCACGGCCTGATGCTCATGATGGATATCCGCCATCCGCTCAAGGACTACGACGTGCAGATGCTCGAATGGGCCAAGCATATCGGGCTACCCGTGCATGTGCTCCTGACCAAAGCGGACAAGCTGAAGAAGGGCCCCGCACAAAGCACGCTGTTCAAGGTGCGCGATGTCTTGCTGGGGCTGAGCGACAATTTCAGCGTACAGACCTTCTCGGCGCTCAAACGCAGCGGCATCGACGAGGCGCACGCAAAACTCGACGAGTGGTTTGGTCTGTCGACCGCACGCTGATCGACCGTCCATGCTGGCGCACCTCATGACATTCGCGACGATCGGCGGCATCGCCTTCGTCATCGACTCCGGCCTCACCCTGATCTTGATCGACGCGGGTACGTCACCCTATCTCGCGCGCGTGCCGGCAATGGCCGCATCGGTGACTTTCAGCTGGCTTGCCCATCGGCGTTTCACCTTCAAGGTGACACAGGCGAAGAATGCCGCAGAAGCTCTACGCTATGTCGGCGTCTCGGCCGTCGTCACCTTATTCAACTACCTGATCTACAGCTGGCTGCTTTACTTCGGCCTGCATCCACTGCTCGCCATCGCGATTTCGACTGCCTGCGCCATGACGGCGAGTTACCTCGGCTATCGCCACATCGCATTCCGCGCGCCGTAACACCGACACTCACGCACCGAGATTGCGGATCGCCAGCAGGGAACCGCTGACGACGAGTACAGCGGCAAGCAGGTGGATATCGGGCTGCAACCCTGCAGCCAATGCCACGCCGATGCCGCTCGTACACAACCCAAGGCCCAACCAGAATCTGACCTTCCCTTGCACCACCGTCTCCCTTGAAACTCGACCCTTCGTAGTCGGGTGATTCCTACCACGTCTGCCAACGCCGCGTCAGTGCGCCTCGTCCCAGTTGTCGCCAATGCCGATATCGACGAGCAATGGCACGTCCAGCTCGGCAGCGCCTTGCATCAATGCACGTATGCGCGCGCCAGCATCATCGACCGCATCGGCCGCCACTTCGAACACGAGTTCGTCGTGCACCTGCATCAGCATCTGCACCGAAGGCTGCTCGACGCCAAGCCAGCTGTCGACGGCCAGCATCGCACGCTTGATGATGTCGGCGGCAGTACCCTGCATCGGCGCGTTGATGGCGGTACGTTCCGCTGCCGCGCGAATCTGCTGGTTGCGTGCATTGATGTCGGGCAGGTACAGGCGGCGTCCAAACAAAGTTTCGACATAGCCTTGCGCACGCGCCTGTTCGCGCGTGCGTTCCATGAACGCCTTCACGCCGGGATAGCGGGCGAAATACAGGTCGACATATTCCTGCGCGGCGCCGCGCTCGATACCGAGCTGACGCGCGAGGCCGAACGCCGACATACCGTAGATGAGACCGAAGTTGATGGCCTTGGCCGAGCGTCGCTGATCGGCCGTGACGGCGGCGGGGCTGTCGGCGCCGAACACTTCGGCGGCCGTTGCGCGGTGGATGTCTTCACCAGCAGCGAAGGCGGCAAGCAGCCCCTTGTCGGCAGACAGATGCGCCATGATGCGCAGCTCGATCTGCGAATAGTCGGCCGCGAGCATGCGCCAGCCATCCTGCGGGATGAAAGCCTGGCGGATTCGCCGACCTTCCTCGCTGCGCACGGGGATGTTCTGCAGATTGGGATCGGATGAACTCAGCCGGCCCGTCGCGGCCACGGCTTGATGATAACTGGTGTGCACGCGGCCGGTATCGGGGTTGATCAACTCCGGCAACTTGTCGGTATAGGTCGACTTGAGTTTCGACAAGCCACGGTGATCGAGTATCACGCGCGGCAGCTCGTGCCCTTGTTCTGCGAGCTCCTGCAACACCGACTCGGCCGTCGATGGCGCCCCTTTCGGTGTCTTCGCGATCACCGGCAGACCGAGCTCCTCGAAAAAGATCTGGCCGATCTGTTTCGGCGAGCCCATGTTGAAACTGTGCCCGGCGATGCCGTAGGCGTTCTGTTCGAGCGCGTGCATCTGCTTTGCCAGCTCGTGGCTTTGCTTCTCGAGCATCTTGCGATCGAGTCGCACGCCTGTGCGTTCCATGCGCGACAGCACGCCGACCAGCGGCACTTCGATCTCGGTGAGTACGCTGGCGAGTGTCGGTTCACTTTCGACCTGTGGCCACAGCGTTTGATGCAGACGCAGGGTGACGTCGGCATCTTCGGCCGCATACGGTCCGGCCTGTTCGATGTCGATCTGATCGAAGGTGAGTTGCTTGGCACCCTTACCGGCGATGTCTTCAAAGTGGATCGTGGTGTGATTGAGGTGACGCTGCGCGAGCGTGTCCATATCGTGCCGACCGCCGCCGGCATTCAGGACATACGACTCGAGCATGGTATCGAATGCGATACCACGCAGCGTGATGCCGTGGTTGGCAAGCACGCTCATGTCGTACTTGAGGTTCTGCCCAACCTTGTGCTGCCCGGGATCTTCGAGCAAAGGCTTCAATGCGGCCAACACGGCATCACGGTCAAGCTGCTCGGGGGCGCCGGGATAATTGTGTGCCAGCGGCACATAGGCCGCCTCGCCAGCCTCGACAGCGAACGACACACCGACGATGCGTGCCTGCATGTAATCGAGACTGGTCGTCTCGGTGTCGAAGGCGAACAGCGTCGACGTCTTCAACCGGTCGAGCCAGCGCTCGAGTGCCGCGTGCTCGAACACCACGTCGTAACGGACATCGGCAGCGGGTAGCGGCGGGGCGTCATCGACTGCCCCGTCATCGTCGAGGCTTGCGAGCAGACGGCGTGACTCGAGGCGCTCGTAGTGCGCGCGCAGCTGCTCACGATCACCATCGTGCGGCCGCAGGTCCTCGGGCTTCTGCTCGATATCGACATCCGTCTTGATCGTGGTCAGGGTACGTGACAGCGGCAGGAAGTCGAGGCTGGCACGCAGACTCTCGCCGATCTTGCCCTTGATCGCTTCGGCATTTTCGATCAGCTTGTCGAGCGTGTCGTATTCGGCGAGCCATTTGGCCGCCGTCTTCGGCCCACACTTCGGCACACCCGGGATGTTGTCGACGCTGTCACCGGTCAGGGCGAGGAAGTCGATGATCTGGTCGGGGCGCACACCGAACTTGTTCATTACACCCGCTTCGTCCATCACGGTGTCGGTCATGGTGTTGACGAGCGTGACATGCTGGTTGACCAGTTGTGCCATGTCCTTGTCACCAGTCGACACGAGCGTATCACGACCTTCGTCTGTCGCCTGCCGCGCCAATGTACCGATCACGTCGTCGGCCTCGACGTCGGGTACGATCAGCAGTGGCAGACCCATCGCACGGATGATGTCCAGCGTCGGCTCGATCTGGGCGCGCAATTCGTCGGGCATCGGCGGGCGGTTGGCCTTGTATTCAGAGTACAGGTCGTCACGGAAGGTCTTGCCCGGGGCGTCGAACACCACCGCCATATGCGTCGGCTGATAATCGGCGATGAGTTTGCGCAGCATGTTGATCACACCAACCGTCGCGCCGGTCGGTTCGCCCCTGGCGTTGCTCAGCGGCGGCAGCGCATGAAATGCGCGAAACAGGTAAGACGAGCCATCGACGAGGATGAAAGGGGGTTGCTTGTCCATATCGCTCCAGAGGCCTTTGAGCTGTGCGGGCGTGACGGGTGATCGTTTAAGACGCGATCTTCAGCGTCTCGATGAAGGCGTTGGCTTCGTCGATCGCGGCCTGCATATCACGAATGAGCACATCGACGTTCTGCTGTACCCGCCCGCGCTCTGCGTCCAGGGAACTGATCGCACGCGCATTGAGGTTGTGTTTGAGGTACAGCACCTGATCGCGAAACAACGCCAATACCGGCTCGGTGCGTTGCTCGACGGCACGCATGGCGCCGATGAGGCGCTCGGCACGCAGACGCGTGTCATCGAATTGGCGCTCTGCGATCGCGCGCAGCTTTGGATCGTGGTAGTCCTTGAGCTCAGCGCGCCATTCGTCGAGCAAGGTGTTGGCCGCGCTGGTGACCTTGTCGATGCGTGTACCAATCTCCGTGGCGCGTGCCGCACTGTGCTCGTACGCGGCATTGAGCTTTTCATACTGCGCCTCGAGATCGCCGCCATCGAATCCGGTCACCGCTTTGAATTTCTCCATCGCCGTCTGGAATTGCTCGATCGTCTCCTGCTGTGCATCGCGCGCATCCTCGACCCGGTCGACCAGGATATCGCGCGGTTCTTTCCACAAGCGGTCGATGCTGAGATCGGGCAGCAGCGAACCCGACGGCAGCGAAAGCCCGTTGCCGCTCAACGCCAGCCAACCGACCACGGCGATCAGCAGCCAGGAGCGCTTCTTCATCAGGATGGGCAAGAGTATGGTGAGAATCCTCTGCATGGCAGGGCGTCCTTCGTCGGCACACAGGGGCTCAAGTATACTGGTGTCCGGTTTCGCTGACCTGTGACATTGCCATGCCGTTTCGTCGCTTCGCCGCCTGCTGCCTGCTCCTGCTCCTGCTGTTGTCGGGCTGTGCGTCGGTCCAATACTCGGCGCTCGAGAAAGTCGGCGTGTACAAGCGCGACATTCTCGTCGACCGGGTCGAGGACGCGCAGCAGGCACAGCGCGTAGCGAAGGATGAAGTCACATCGGCCTACGAGCAATTCAAGTCACTGCTGGGCGTCGATGGTGGCGACCTCGAGCGCACCTACAACAAGCTCAAATCTGCGGTGGATGACACCCGTGACAGTGTGCGTAATGTCGACGACCGTATCGCTGCGATCGAACGCGTCGCGGGCGATCTGTTCGCCGAATGGCGCGACGAACTCAAGCAATACTCGAGCGACAGCCTGCGCCGTTCGAGCGAGCAGAAACTGCGCGACACCCAGGCACGCTATCAGACCATGCTCAAGAGCATGCAGACGGCGCGTGCACGCATCGATCCCGTGCTGCAGGTGTTCGAGGATCGCGTACTGTTCCTCAAGCACAACCTCAACGCGCGTGCGGTATCCGCATTGAAAAACGAAGTCGGCGGCATCGAGGGCAAGGTCGACGTGCTGATCCGCGACATGGAGGCGGCGATCGCCGAGGCGGACCAGTTCATTCGCGCGATGCAGTAGGCACGGACAGGTCGCTTTGCCCGGGCGGGGCTCAGCTGGTGATCCGGCTCAGCACGAAACTGCCATCACGGCCGTTGTTTCCCGTTGCACCGGAGGCGCCGTGCGCACCGTTTACACGGAAGGCACCGATATCGCGACACGTTGCGAACCCTGGCCTGCCGCCGTTGCCGCCGCGGCCGCCAGCGCCGCCACGGACATCGTGGGTCAGCAAGCTGGGATCACCGTCGAGTGCGCGGTAACGGATCTCGATGCGCGCACCATCGCCACCGTTGCCGCCGCGCCCACCCGCTTCGCCGTCGTAGCGCGACGCAGGTGGCTTCTCGCCGCAGACCGCGACACCGGCAATCCTTGGCGGTGAGAACTCGTCTTTCGGCCCATTGCTGCCGTCGCGCCCGCGTGCACCCTCGCTGCCGCGACCGT
>JAGRHA010000049.1 GCA_020445205.1 Gammaproteobacteria bacterium | reverse complement strand
GTCGATTTCAACGTGCACCTCCAGGCACCGCGGGTTTCATCTGCCAATGCATCAAGATAGAATGAATGTTCATATTCCGTTCAGCCATGCCAAATAGAAGCGTTCGCGTGATGCGTAAAAAATATGACAATCAATCGCTTGCATGGCTAAGTGAATCCAATCTGGTGATCCTTGCCACCGTGCATCGACAATACACCATACGACCATTGAATACAGGAACACGCTACGCCCAAGGCGACGGGAATTGGCGTGCGCACCGCGCCGCTCGCGGCCCGACGTCCATCGGCGTCGCGGCACCTTGCCGACGCCGATCCGGCATCAGCCAACCATCCCCCTGTTGCGATGCGCCGGTGCGTCGAGAGGCCGCACGCAGTCCGCGGGTGCACAGCCCTGCTTTGAGTGGAAGCGACGCGATACCGACCCGAATCACACCTGTGGCTTTTTCCGCTCGTCCGGTGCCCTTGAGCGCCAGACCGACGCAACGCCACCGAATGGCGGCGAAGACGATGCACGGTCCGGCATCTGATGCTTTGTCTGCCGCGGGCCACACACTTCAGTCAGCGCCTGCGCGTGCAGCAACCGTTGGCAAACGACATGACACCGATGGTGTTCGCTGCGCTGTCGACGTACGGGACAAGGCGTTGCGACTCGCGCCGTTACGTCCGCCTGCCATCGATGCATCGACGTTTACGTCACTTCCCATTCCACCACCGACTCGCAGGAGTACTTCATGAAACACACGATGCTTGCCGTTCTGTTTTGTATCGCCATTGGCGCCGCAGGTTCTTCGATCGCGGCTGATGCGCGTATTGACGATCGTGCTGCACTCGCTGATCTCAAGGTCGGCAAAGGGGTCTTCCTCATCGACATCGGCGATCCGAAAAAACTGAACTTCTACCTCGAGGTGATCGAAGGCACCCACCGCGGCATGGAAGCCCAGGGTGTCGAACCCGACTTCGTGCTCGTCTATATCGGCCCGAGCGTCAAATATCTCACCAAGTCTCCGACACCCGAGGCACGAGAGGACGCCGGCAGCACACTACTCACCATCGAGTCGAACATCGAACGCCTGGCCACGCTCGGTGTGCGGCAGGAGATCTGTGCGGTTGCGACGAAGGTCTTCTCGGTCGACAACGACAGTGTCATGTCCGGATTGACGCCGGTTGCAGACGGCTTCGTATCGTTGATCGGCTACCAGGCTCAGGGCTATCACCTCGTACCGGTATTCTGATCCGTTCGGCCTGGCCGCTGCCGCAGCCCGATGCGGCTGTGGCCAGTCATGACATCGCACCTCATCGCCCCGGCCCGAGTTGTATCCTCAGGACACCTGCTCTAGCGTAGTGGGCTTGTCCATCAGAATCCCGTGTCCTCGTGATCTATCTACCGGCCGAATTTCCGCAAAACCCTGAGCTCTGTTACCTCAATCACGCTGCTGTGGGCCCCTGGCCTAAGCGCACGGCACAGACCGTTGCCAACTTCGCGCAACAGAACATGGTCGAGGGCGCGACGCACTATCCGGAGTGGCTCGAGGTTGAACGACGGTTGCGCGCGCGGCTCGCGCGATTGATCAACGCGCCGTCGGGCGATGATATCGCCCTGGTAAAGAACACCTCGGAGGGACTGTCGATCGTCAGCCAGGGCCTCGACTGGCGCGATGGCGACGAGGTGGTCGGACTGCGGGGTGATTTCTGTTCCAACGAGATGGTATGGCAGGCACTCGATGTGCGCGGTGTGCGCTACCAGGCTGTCGATGCGCTGGCTTCCGACGATCCCGAAGGCGCACTCATTGCGGCCATCGGCGAGCGCACGCGGCTCATGGCGATCAGCACGGTGCACTTTGCCACGGGCTACCGGTTCGATATGCAGCGCCTCGCGGACGCGTGTCGCGAACATGGCGTGCTGTTGTCGGTCGATGCCATACAGAGCCTCGGCGCGGCGACATTCGACCTGGCACAGGTCGACGCCGATTTCGTCATGGCCGGCGGCCACAAGTGGCTGTTGTCACCCGAAG
>JAGRHA010000357.1 GCA_020445205.1 Gammaproteobacteria bacterium | reverse complement strand
TTACCACGGGCCCGAACACCCCTGGATCGAGCTGGGTCGCCTGCCGGACCTCCCGGACGGATGTCGAGCGATTTGGAAAGAATGGCCTTTAAGTATCTGATTACGTTTATATGTCGCAGTTTTTCCAGATCCATCCGGACAACCCGCAGGCGCGTCTGATTCGGCAGGCCGTCGAAATCGTACGTGCCGGCGGTGTCATCATCTATCCCACGGATTCAAGCTATGCCATCGGCTGCCACATCGGCGACAAGACGGCCATGGACCGGATTCGCCAGATTCGCCGTCTCGATGACGATCACAATTTCACCTTGATCGGTCGCAGCCTGTCGGAGCTGTCGGCGTACACCAAGCTCGACAACCAGGCCCATCGCCTGATCAAGAATCTGACGCCGGGTCCGTACACTTTCATCCTCAAAGCCACCAAGCAGGTGCCCAAGCGCCTGATGCACGCCAAGCGCAAGACCATCGGCGTGCGCATTCCCGACAATCGGGTGGCGCTCGCGCTGCTCGACGACCTCAACGAGCCGTTGCTCAGTAGTACGCTGATCCTGCCGGGCGATGACATGCCCATGACGGATCCCTACGACATGAAGGACACGGTCGGGCACGCGGTGGACCTGATCATCGACGGCGGATACTGCGGATTCGAACCCACGAGCGTCATCGATCTGCACGACGACACGCCCAGGGTGCTGCGTGTCGGCAAGGGCGACGTGAGCCTGTTCGCAGGCTGAGCCGAGCGCGGTTTCGACGGGATATAATCGACGCGATGGACGATCTCACGCTGGTTCAAAAAATTGCGGTCTGGGCGCTGCCCCTGATCTTCGCCGTTACGGTGCACGAGGCCGCGCACGGTTGGGTGGCCAACAAGCTGGGCGATCCCACGGCGCGCCAGCTCGGCCGTATCACGTTGAATCCGCTGTCGCATATCGATCCGATCGGCACGTTGCTGGTGCCGCTGGCCATGGTGATGCTGACCGGATTCGTCATCGGTTGGGCAAAACCCGTCCCGGTGGCGGTCAACCGTCTGCGCTCCCCGAAACGCGACATGGCGATCGTTGCGGCGGCAGGACCCTTGTCGAACCTTCTCATGGCCTTCCTCTGGTCGCTGGTGTTGCTGCTGGCGCAAAGCCAGGTGCACGCGATGCAGGCGATCGCATTGCCGCTGATGCTGATGGCGGTGGCCGGCGTGTTCGGTAATGTCGTCCTGATGGCGATCAACCTGCTGCCGGTCCCGCCGCTCGACGGGGGGCGCGTGTTGAACGGCTTTCTGCCGCAAAACCTGTCGCGTCTGTACATGAAAATCGAGCCCTATGGGATGTTCATCCTGATCGCCCTGTTGATTTCCGGGGCGGTAGGGACCCTGCTGGGTACCGTGGTGTTCGGCAGCATCCAAATGCTGCCCGGATCGGCGCAGGTGTTCGGTATACTGCCGATCCTGCGTTCCTAGGAGAGTCTGTTGGTTGCCGTTTCCGCACAACACGCGCGCGTCCTGTCGGGCATGCGCCCGACCGGGCGTCTGCATCTGGGCCACTACCACGGTGTATTGAAGAACTGGGTCGAGCTGCAACACGAATACCAGTGCTTCTTCTTCGTCGCCGATTGGCATGCGCTGACCACGCATTACGATGACCCGAGCATGGTGCCGCAGGCCACCTGGGACATGGTCATCGACTGGCTGGCCGCCGGGGTGAATCCGGGCGAGGCCACGCTGTTCATCCAGTCGCGTGTGCCGGAACATGCCGAGCTGCACTTGTTGCTGTCGATGATCACGCCGCTGGGCTGGCTCGAGCGCGTACCGACCTACAAGGACCAGCAGGAAAAACTCAAAGAGAAGGATCTGTCGACCTACGGATTTCTCGGTTACCCGTTGCTGCAGTCGGCCGACATCCTCGTGTACCGCGCCGGTCTCGTACCCGTGGGCGAAGACCAGGTGGTGCACGTCGAGCTCACGCGCGAAGTCGCGCGCCGCTTCAACCATATTTACGGTCGCGAGCCGGGTTTCGAAGAGAAGGCCGAGCAAGCGATCAAGAAAATGGGCAAGAAAAACGCCAAGCTCTATCACAGCTATCGGCGTGCCTACCAGGAACAGGGCGACGATGAAGCGCTCGCGGCTGCACGCGCATTGCTCGAGTCGCAGCAGAATATCGGCATTGCCGACCGCGACCGTCTGTTCGGCTATGTCGAGGGCGGTGGCATGGTGATTCTGCCCGAGCCGCAGCCGCTGTTGACCAAGGCGTCGAAGATGCCTGGCCTCGACGGGCAGAAGATGTCGAAGTCGTACAACAACACGATCCCGCTGGATGCCCAGCCGGACGACGTCGACCGCCAGTTGCGCACCATGCCGACGGATCCGGCGCGCGTACGGCGCACCGATCCGGGCAATCCCGAAATCTGTCCGGTATGGCAGTTCCACGAAGTGTACTCGGACCAGGCCGTGCGCGATTGGGTGCAACAAGGGTGTCGTTCGGCCGGCATCGGTTGCATCGAATGCAAGCAGCCCGTGATCGACGCGGTACTGGCCGAACTCAAACCGATGCAGGAACGCGGACGCGAATACGCCGAACAGCCCGACCTGGTTCGCAACATCATCAACGAAGGTTGCGAAAGGGCGCGCGAGGTGGCGCGTGAAACCATGGACGAAGTCCGTCACGCGATGTCGCTCGACTATTGAAAGCCGCCAGGAACGCCGCTTTGACCGACCCGCAACCCGAAGTCACGATCCCGCAGCAGGAGGAGATGCCGTTCGCCGTCGTATTGGGCCAGCCCCACTACACGTTGCCGAAAGATCTCTACATCCCACCCGATGCCCTCGAGGTGTTTCTCGACGCGTTTGAGGGACCGCTCGATCTGCTGCTGTATCTGATCCGGCGCCAGAACCTCGACATCCTCGATATCCCGATCGCCGATATCACGCGGCAGTACATGGAGTACATCGAGATGATGCAGGACCTGCGCCTGGAGCTCGCTGCCGAGTATCTGGTGATGGCCGCGATGCTTGCGGAGATCAAGTCGCGGATGCTGCTGCCACGCCCGCCGGCCGAAGACGAAGAGGAACATGATCCGCGTGCGGAACTGATTCGGCGCCTGCAGGAATACGAACGCTTCAAACAGGCGGCGGAAGACATCAACGAGATGCCGCAACTCGGTCGTGATGTGTTCCCGACGGTTGCCGAGATGCCATTCAAGCACGTCGACCAGACACCGCCTGACGTCGATCTGCAGGAAGTGCTCATGGCGTTGAAGGACGTGCTGCACCGCGCCGACATGTTCAGCAGTCACCATGTCGCCGCCGAGCCCCTGTCACTGCGTGAGCGCATGAGCCGCGTGCTACAGTCGGTCAACCATCACACCTTCACCTTGTTCACCGACCTGTTCGACATCAGCGAGGGGCGCCCTGGCGTCGTCGTGACGTTCATGGCGATCCTCGAGCTCATCAAACAGCAGCTCGTCGAACTGGTTCAGGCCGAAGCTTTTGCACCGATCCACGTGCGTGCACGCGGAGGAGCGGAATGAACGTCGCGGACAATCTCAAGAGCATTATCGAGGCCGCGCTCCTTGCGGCTGGCAGGCCGCTGACATTGGACGCACTGTTGGCACTGTTCAATGAAATCGAGTGCCCCGACAGGAAGACGCTGCGCAACACCTTGACCGAGCTCGCGGCCGACTATGAGGGACGCGGCATCGAGGTCGTCGAGGTGGCCAGCGGATGGCGTATCCAGGTGCGTCAGGCGTGCTCGCCATGGGTATCGCGCCTGTGGGAGGAGCGCCCGGCGAGATACTCGCGTGCGCTCATGGAAACGCTTGCACTGATCGCTTACCGTCAGCCCATCACCCGCGGTGAGATAGAAGATATCCGCGGTGTGTCGGTCAGCACCAACATCATCAAGACGCTCATGGAGCGTGAGTGGGTGCACGTGGTCGGGCATCGCGATGTGCCGGGCAAGCCGTCGCTGTACAGCACGACGCGCGAGTTCCTCGACTACTTCGGCCTCAAAACACTGGACGAGCTGCCGACGCTGGCCGAATTGCGTGATCTCGACGAGATCAACCGCGAACTCGATCTCGACGATCCCGACAAGTCAGAGGGCCAGCCGCTTGCGTCGGAAGGCGGCAATGACACACTTGCGGAAGCCGAAGCCGAAGCCGAAGCCGAAGCCGAAGCCGAAGCCGAAGCCGAAGCCGAAGCCGAAGCCGAAGCCGAAGCCGAAGCCGAAGCCGAAGCCGAAGCCGAAGCCGAAGCCGAAGCCGAAG
>JAGRHA010000356.1 GCA_020445205.1 Gammaproteobacteria bacterium | reverse complement strand
GTTCTATCTCGGCGCCGAGATCGGTCAACTGCGGAAAGCCGAGACCGCCGGCGACGCCCTTCAGCTGATGTGCCAACGAACGCACGGTGTCCCAGTCGCCCGCATCGGCGGCGCCGATGACATCCTGCAAGGTACTGGGCAACTGGTTGACGAAACGCACCACCAGCACGCGCAGTGCATCGTCGTCGGCCGCATCGTCGCTGGCCGAGCGACGCTCGCTGGCGACCGGCAGGTACTGCGCGATCACCTTGAACAGCGCCTGCCAGTCGACAGGCTTGGTGAGGAAATCCGTGCACCCGGCATTCAGCACCTTTTCGCGGTCACCGATCATGGAGTGTGCCGTGAGGGCGACAATCGGTCCTTCGTACAGGGTCTGGCGCAACATCTCCACGGCCTCGAGGCCGCCCATGACGGGCATCTGCAGGTCCATGAGGATGAGGTCGTAGTTGCCGCACAGGGCCTCTTCGACCGCCTGTTCGCCGTTCTCGACGACCGTCACCTCGGCGCCCGTCTTGCGCGTGTACATGCCGATGAGCTTCTGGTTGTAGGGGTTGTCCTCGGCGAGCAGGATGTGGCCGCTGACCGACGGGATCTCTGTGCTACTCGTCGCCTGACAAGGTTCGGGCGCCAATGCGCCGGGGTCGCGCACGAGATTGTCCTCGGGCAACGGCCCCGTTGCCGTGGTCAGCACGAACACGCTGCCGACGCCCGGTTCGCTGACCACCTCGATCTCGCCGCCCAGGCGCTGTGCGAGGCGACGCGAGATGCTCAGGCCGAGACCGGTGCCGCCAAACTGGCGCGTGGTCGAGGTGTCGGCCTGCACGAACGGCTCGAACACGCGTTCGAGTTGCTCGGGCGTCATACCGATACCTTGGTCGACGACCGTGAACACCAGGTGTTCGAGCGGCGGATCGCAGCTCACGATCAGGCGCACGCTGCCCTTCTCGGTGAACTTCACGGCGTTATTGCACAGGTTGTACAGAATCTGCTTGAGACGCGTCGGGTCGGTCTCGATGGTGCGCGGCAGCGGTGGCATCAGGTGCACCTCGAACACCAGCCCCTTGGCGTCGGCCGGTGCACGCACACCCGAGTGGCAGCTGGAGATCATGTCGACCAGATTGACGGTCACCGCCTCGATCTCCAGGCGGTCGGCCTCGATCTTCGAGATATCGAGGATGTCGTCGATCAGTGAACGCAGGTGACGGCCGTTGTCGATGATGGCGCGCAAACCCTCGGACCGTTCCGCGGTGCTCTGCTGCGTTTGATCCATGCCGGCTTCGGCGAAGCCGATGATCGCCGTCAGTGGCGTGCGGATCTCGTGGCTCATGTTGGCCAGGAACTCGCTCTTCGCACGGTTCGCCATCTCCGCACGCTGGCGCGCATGTTCGAGTTCGTCGCGCAGATGGACATCTTCGGTGATGTCGTCGGCGGTACCGACGATGCGTGCCGCGAGCCCGCTCTCGTCGCGCACGGCCATCCAGCGGTTCTTGATCCAGCGGTAATCGCCATCGCGGTGGCGCACGCGGATCGATTTGTCGTAGGTCGACAGGTTGCCGTCCATGTAGGCCTCGAGGTCGGCCATTGCCTGCGACAGGTCCTCCGGATGCACGCGCGAGGTCCATGCCTCGAGCGTACTCGGCAGTTCGTCGTCGCGGTAACCGAGCAGCGCTTTCCAGCGCGGCGACATGAACACGCTGCCGGTGCGGATGTTCCAGTCCCAGATGCCTTCGTCGGCCGCGCGCATCGCGAGCTTGAAGCGCTCTTCGCTGTCACGCAGGCGTGCCTCGGTCTGACGGTCCACGGCGATCTGCTCGGCGAGTCGCGCGTGCAGCACATGGGTGCGCAAGAGGTTGCGCACGCGGTACAGCAGTTCCTCGCGATCGAAGGGTTTGGTGAGGACGTCGCCCGCACCCGCCTGCAGCGCGCGCAGTCGCAGCTCGCGGTCGACATTGCCCGTGACCACGAGTACCGAGAGATAGTCATCGGCGGGCGTCGCGGCCTTGAGGCGCTCCAGCACCTGCAAGCCGTCCACGTCGTCGAGTTCCAGCAACACGAGATGCACGGGCTGCTGGGCGTAAATGTCGGCGGCGGCATGCGGATCGCTGCAGCCCTGCGCGTTCGCGTAGTCTGCGCC
>JAGRHA010000355.1 GCA_020445205.1 Gammaproteobacteria bacterium | reverse complement strand
TCTTCCGCATCGCACGCGTGTTCGGCGAATACGATCTCGACATCCCCGACAGCTTTGTCGCCGAGGTCAAACGCTATATTCGCGTGTGGCAGCAAAGCGACCGCCTGGTCAACGCCATATCACGCATTGGCGAGGGTGAACGCGCCAGGACTGTCGCCCAGGCATTGCAGCGCCGCGGCCTGCCGCCGCAGTTCATCTATCTCGCCGTGCAGGAAAGCAACTTCAGAACCGATGCGATCGGGCCGACGACACGCTACGGCATCGCCAAGGGCATGTGGCAGTTCATCCCGGCGACGGCCGAGCGTTACGGCCTGCGAGTCGGGCCCGACAAGGACCAACGACGCTTCGACCCACGCGACGAACGTTTCGATTTCGACAAGGCGACGAACGCGGCCGCGGACTACCTGGCCTTTCTGTTCACCACCGAGGCGCGCGCCTCTGGCCTGCTCGTGATGAGTGCTTACAACTGGGGCGAAGGCAACGTCGAACGTACGCTCGGGCGACTCGCCACGGATCCGCACGATTACAACTTCTGGAAGTTGATCCAGTCACAGAAGATTCCCGACGAAACCTACGGCTACGTGCTCAACATCTATGCGGCAGCGGTAATCGGCGAAGATCCCAAGCTGTTCGGATTCGATTTTGAGAATCCGTTGGCGGGGATGTGAGCGAGCGGAGGGCTGCGAGCCGGGCGCCTTTTACCCGGCCCGCGATGATCGGGATCAGACCTTCTTGGCGGCGCTGATATCGTAGCCGGCAGGGATCGGGCTGCCGGGATTGTGTTTATTGTCGAACGGAATGTACTTCATGATCAGCTTGGTACAGTTGAACGACAGTGATTCGGTCGGCCGGTCGCCTGCCGAGCTCACCGAGTACGACGACACCAAAGTGTTCGTCAGCTCGTACGACATATAGGTTTCGAGCTTGTCGCCGGTCTGGACCAGATCGATTTTCACAAGCTTCGACTTGCCGATGCACGCCTGCTCGAACAGCTTCGGCGTGCACTTGTCCATGCTCTTGACGATGGTGATGTCGCTGACGGTCGGCGCAGTCGATTCGCGCTCGCTCGAACTGCCGGTTGCCGTCTGGATGCTGCGTCCGACCCCGAAATCGACCGAGTGACACTCGATCCACCCCTTGTAGCCTTCGGCCGTGACATCGCCTTCGAGCCCTTCAAAGTGCAGAAAAATGGCCATGTGAATCCTCCGTATGATCACTGCTTCGAGGCGAGTTCAGTGCTTCGAGGCGGACCGCCGACCATCTGACGCGGTCGGCCTTTCTTGTTTTGCCCGCCAAGCCCGAAGGCAGCGGAACCCTGGTGTTACTAACCGTAGAATAGTTGTCGCCCGACGAATCCGTCAAACCAAACTTGGCCGCCATGAAGGCCTCTGCACAGCGATGCCCCGCCCTCGCCCCGACCAGGACTGTCGCCCTGTGCCGATCGCGCACGATGGATCAGTTATGCTTGGCGCTGACACCCGTTTGCGGCGAGACACGGAGAACCGTCATCAACGCCCGATCAGATCCCGGCGACCCTGTCGTTGCCGCAGCCCCGTCACTGAGCAATATAGACTACCCGGGCGGTTTCTATCGCGAGCTGTCGCCCGTGCATCTGAACTTTGTATGCGCGCTCAATGGCCATGCAGCCCCAAACCTGGGCGAGGCATTTACTTACTGTGAACTCGGCTGCGGCGTTGGCGATACGACCACACTGCTGGCGGCGGCCTACCCTCAAGGGCGCTTCGTCGGGATCGATCTCAATGCCTCGCACATCGCGCAGGCAAGACAGCTCGCCGCGGCTGGCCAGGTAAGCAACGTCGAGTACATCGCCGGCGACATCGCGCGCCTCGACACCGACAGCCTGCCCGATTTCGATTACGTCACGCTGCACGGCCTGTATGCCTGGGTGCCGCCCGCCGTGCAGGAGGCCATCCGGCATTTCCTGCGCGACAAGCTGCGTCCGGGTGGCGTCGTCTACCTGTCGTACAACGCGATGCCGGGCTGGGGCTCCGCCAGTCCGCTGCGCCGTTTCTTCCTCGACCGCAAAGACCAACTCGGTGACGACGTACTGGCCGGCGTCCGTCGTATCGTCGGTGAACTCGTCTGGTTGCGTGACCAGGGCGCCGGTTTCTTTCGCGACAACCCGGTGACGGCCGACATCGTACGCACGCTCGAGAGTGCCGACCCACGCTACATCGTGCACGAGTACTTTTCGCACGATTGGCATCCGGCCTACTTCGCCGATGTCGACGAACAACTGCGCACGTGCGGGCTTTCGTTCGTGGGCCAGACCGGCGTGATCGACAGCCTGCTCGCGCATTCCGTCAATCCGCCTTTCGCAGAACGTCTGCGCGACATCGACGACAGGGTCGCGCGCGAGAGCCTGCGTGACTTCATCCAGAACCGGTTCTTCCGTCGCGACGTGTATATCAAACCGCTGCCGGGGACGCTGCCGATACCGGGCGAGGAACGCTTCGACCAGACGCTGCTCGGGCTGATCGCCGATCCCGTACAGATTCCATCGACCATCCACTTTCCCGACGCACCCTCGGTAACACTCGACGAGCACCGTCTCGCGTACGTGAAACACCGACTTGGTTACCGTGTGAAGACGTTTGCCGAACTCAGCGACGACCCGACACTCTCGCCAGCCGATCGGGCGACGCTGCGCGACGATCTCAAACTCATGGCGGCCGGCGGATTCTGTGCGCCCTGCCTGAGCCGCGAGATCGAACCATCTCGCGAGCCCGTCGAACGCATCGCACTGCCTTCGCCCCTCAACCGGGTGCTGCTCGAACGGCACGGCTGGAGCGAAAATCAGCTGCTGCTGGTGTCACCCGTGCTCGGCAACTGTGTCGCGCTCAACGGCATCGAAGCGGTACTGCTCGCGAGCCTGCAGCAGGACAGAGCGCTGCCCTGGGTGTGGGACCGTCTGCAGAAGAACGGCATCGCCATCAACTCGGAATCCGCAGGCACACCGATCGAGGACCGTGATGCCGGCATACAGGCCCTCGACGACGCGATGGCGCGCTTCCTGCGTTACAAGCTGCCGAAATTGGCCTTTCTCGGCGTCGTGGGCGCGGCATCCTGAGCGCCACGCGCTGATGTTTTGACACCGTGGGAGCACCGAACTAGGCTCATGCCGAGCCGTATCGATCGCGACGTGTGTCGCGGCCACCGCTCAGCCACTTCAGGGTAACCGGGTAGACCCCACGCCATGGACATTTCCGAACTGCTCACGCAACGCAAGCGTACCCGGGCCATCGCAGAGGTGCTGGCGCGCGAACTGGACAGTTATCTGCAGGCCGTCGCCCCTTTGATGAATCCGCGCAGCGTGTTCGGTGAGCATGTGCATGGCAGCCAGCGCAACATCTCGCCCCAGGGCAGTAAGGCGCTGGACACGCTGAAGGCGCAATACGACGCTGTACGCCAGCGTGCGCCGTTCAACTTGCGGCAGCACTTCGACAGCCCGATCACCTTGCTCGCCACGGCACCCGAGATCCATCCCGTGCGTTTCCGCTACACGGCCAAGGCCGGCGGCACGGAGAAACGCCTGCTGGTCACCTCGCCACTGCGCTGGGTGCTGAGCTACGAGGGCTTTGGCATCGACCGCCTGCGCGGCGCACTCAAGGAGGGCGACAGCCACGACGGCCCGTCGCTGCAGGACCACGTCCTGCATCAGCTCATGCTCGCGATCACGCTGCAGCTCAAGCCCGGCATCGGCACCTTGTTCGCGGCACTGCGTTTCCCACTCACCGTCGAACACTGGGACGAGTTCGGCGCGTTGCCGATCGTCGTGATCTCGGCACCGCTGGCGACCCATCTGCCCGAAGACGGCGTGATCATCGACAGCACCGAGATCTCGGGTTCGAGCGACTTCGAAGAGATCGTCGTCGACGATCCCTCGGGCCGACTGCCCGACCCGCTCAACGACCGCATCCAGGCCGCAACGCAACGCTGATCGCGGCAGCGCCGCTCAGGCTTGCAACAGCAACCACGTCGCGACGGCGCCGAAAATCAGCGCGATTCGCAGATGCGTGCGACGGGCAGGCAGGTTCGTCGGGCGCAGGCCGCTGACCGCGCCCGCCCATAGCAGCCCGAACACGACCGCAAGTGCCGCGAATAGCAAACCAATGATGCGCACGGGCGGCATGTCGGCGGTTTAACGCAGGCCCAGCAGCTCGCGCTGCCGCCGCGCGGGCGCCGAGGTGTTGAACACGGGCCGTGCAGGCTCGAGCAGCGCCAGCTCGAGCGCGGCGGCACGTCGCTGGCGCTGGAGACCGCCTGCCAGCACGGCATGGCAGCCGTCGGCGTCGATGGGACGACCACACAGGTAGCGCGTACCCGGTGCATACGCTGCACGATGGTCGACCCACCACTGTGCCAGCCGATCGGGCGCGGGCCAGGCCAGGTCCTCGTCGGGATCGAGCGCGACGTCGTCATCCTGCGCGTCTTCGCTCGGCCCGGCCTCGAAACCCTCGGGCCGAGCGCTTTCGAGATCGTCGTTTGCCGGATCGATTCCAGTGATCAGTGAGAAGGCTTCAGCGGCGACACGCGCGAGCTCGGGCGTGGCCATCTGTTCGATCAGCCAGGGCACCGAAACCGGATCGCCGATGATGCCGGTCGCCTGCACGACATGGCGCGCAGCGAGGCCCTGCGCGTGGGCCGAGCGCACCCAGTCGACGGCATCACCGTGTGGCAGCGCACGCAACAGCAGTTGCAGCGCCGCCGCCTGCGCGTGCCCGGGAGGCCCGCCCGCGACATCGCTCAGCCGTGCCAGGCCGAGCGATTCACCGAGCAAGGTTACGGCGTGCGCCGCCTGCAGGCGGCAGTCCGCATCCTCGTCGTCGAGTGCGGCGACGACCCCTGGCAGCAGGTCGCGACGGCGCATCCCGGCGACGTTGCGCAGGGCCGCGGCACGCACCGCGGCATCGGCATCCTGCAGCGAACTCGCAAGATACCCGCCACAGTCGACGCGCTGCACGGTGCACGCTGCGAGACCGAGCCGATGACGCAATGGATCGTCGGACTTCAGCCAATCGACGACACGCCCCTTGAGCCGCTCACGCTGCACCCAGCCCAACGCCGACACCAGTCCGTCCAGCGTGCCCGGTGACGCCGCGACAGTATCGAGCACTGGCGCGAGCCAGTCGTCGCGGTCGGCGTCGAGCGCGATGAATGCCGCCGCGAACACCTCGCCGCATTCCTCCTGTTGCAGGCCGTCGGCACAGAACGGCCAGCCGGCTTCACCGGCGACCCGCAGACCGTCGAGGTGCGCCTCGACACGTTCCTCGAGATCGGCAAGATCCTGCAGATCGTAGTGCGGCGCCCTGACCGCAGCGGCACGCAGCAGCCACAGGAATGCCGCTTCTTCGGCGTGTTGCGCAACGATGTCCTCGATGATCACCTGTCTCTGCCCCAACCGTGCAGCGGCACTGCTGCCGCAGTCGACGCTACACGCCCGCTCCGGCGTCGGCAAGCACGCCGCGGCAGCCACACCCTGCTCCACCCGCACAAAACATCTGCCGCAGCGCAAGGAGAGCCCCGCTTTGCGTCGCCGGCGTGGGAGTGCGGTCGTATGCTGTAGATGAAGGGCGCTGCTCGACGAGCGGCCGCGGTGGTGCCATTGCGCGCAAACGTGATGGCAAGAGCGGACGAGGCAGTCATGGAAAGCGTCAAGGGCCTGACAGTATCGGGCGCCGGTGAACGGGCGCTTGCGCAGGATCTGCGCACGTATTGGGATGTCAGCGAGGCGGCAAGAACGTTGTTCGCCGCCGCGCAGGCCGCCGGTGTGCGTATCGAGATGCAGGATGTCGGCAAACTGTGCCACGCAACGGGCACGATCGTCAGCGTTTCGCGCGATGCCTGCCTCGACCCCGTGACGGGTGCGGTATCGCGGCCCTATCTCACCGAATCGGTGCTGTTCGAGATGCAGAACGCCGTCAACGCAACGCGTTACGCGGCGCTGATGCAAGACGTGAAGAACGGCCAGCTGTCTGTCCTGCAGTACGGGCTGGCGATGTCGCTGCTCGAGTTCGAGTCGACCGCGACGGTTGTTCACATCCTCGCCGCGGTCAGGCAAGCCGGCCTGCCCGTCTCGCCGTGGGGCCAGCGGCAGTTCAGCGGTTATGCACTCGGCGCCGCCGAGGCCGCAAACCAGCCTCATGCCGCCGACAGCACGACAGAGCGCCGCCTGCCGAGCCGACTGTTCTACGCCTATGACTACCTGACCAATGTGGTAAGGCACATGCGCAATATGCCGCTGCAGGCACTGCGCACGGTTGCGACCGTCCACCAGGAAGGCCGCGCCATGGATGCAGCCAGCGTCGGACGCGTGCACCAGGCCTGGAGCATTGCCCATGCGGACCAAAGACCGGCGCAATTTCTCGTTGCTTACGTGGACGCTCTGCTATGGCTCGACAACGAAGCGGGTTGGTCGGTCGATTGGCGGGGCGGCACACGCAGTGAGTGGAAGACCTGCGCGACCGAGTTCGTCCACGCCGTGCCCACGGTGTTTCACGACCCGGCGCTCAGTGCCAGACTCAGGCTAGAGGTCATGTCGCTGGCTGCCGCCTGAAACGTTGCCATTTCTCGCGACCGCGGTCACCACGCGCTTGCACGCGCAACGTTTTCACAGCCACAACATGCGGCCGCATTCGAACGGATGACTGAGCAGGGCGTGGTACGGATACAGGCGCACACGAAACTCGTGCAAGCCACTCGCCGAGCACCAGCCACCCGACTCGAAGGGATTGCAGCGCATGCGCAGGGTGCCGTCTGCGGTCTGCTCGATCTGTACGAAGGCCGCGGCATGGTGCAGTGGATTCGCCGCCGTCGGCGATGTGTTGAGGATCAGGCACTCCGCCCGCAAGTCGTCGACCGACAGGCCATTGGTGTCGACCTCGATCTCGATAGTGAAAGGCTGCCCATCGCCGACGGTCGTGGGCAGCGGCGACACGAGGCGCACGCCGACGCCCGGCCAGCGCGCCTGGATGTGTTGCTTCCAACGTCCCAGTTCGATCGCACCGGCGGCATCATTCGCCGCCAGCGCGCGTCCGCCCTTGGCGGCGGGTCCATAAAGATCGTTGAGGTAGTCGCACGCCATCCGCAGGGTGTTGTACTGCGGCAGGATGGTCTTCAACGACGCCTTCGACATCCGTATCCAGGCCGCGGGCTCGCCGTTGCCATTGCGTTGGTAGTAAGTGGGAATCACCTCGTATTCGAGGATGTTCAGCAGGTCGGTCGCCTCCTGGCGTTCGCGCGCATCGTGTTCGAGTTCCTCGTAGTGATTGATCGCCCAACCGTTCTCACCGTTGTAGGCCTCGTCCCACCAGCCATCCAGCACACTGAGATTGATGACGCCATTGATGCCCGCCTTCATGCCCGAGGTGCCACAGGCTTCCATCGGATATTCGGGATTGTTCAGCCAGACATCGACGCCTGGCAGCAGTTCACGCGTCATCGACAGGTTGTAGTCTTCGAGCAGGATCAGCCTGCCCTGGAAATCCGGTCGCATACTGATCTCGAACAGCTGCTGCAGCAGGCGCTGTCCGGGCGCGTCGTTGGGGTGCGCCTTGCCGGCGAAGATCAGCAACAGCGGGCGATCGGGATCATTGACCAGGCGCGATAAGCGCTCGATGTCCTTGAACAGCAGCGTCGCGCGCTTGTAGGTCGCGAAACGGCGCGCGAAGCCAATGGTCAATACATCTTTGTGACGCTCGGACAGGAAGCGCGTGAGATGCGCGGACATCGCGCGCGTTTCCGCGCACCGTCCGAACTGCAGCAGCGCACGGCGCCGCACTTCCCGCAGCATGGTCGCCTTGAGCACCTGGCGCACACTCCAGAACACATGATCGGCAATCGCATCGATGAACTGCCGCCAGAATTCGGCATCCTTGAGCTTGGCGCGCCATCCTCCGCCCTGATTCATTTCGAACAGCGCCACCCAGGGCAGGGCCAGGAAGGTGTCGACATCGGCACCGTTGGTGATGTAGCGCATCGGATTCTCGGCCGCAGGGATCTGCGGCCAGATATAGGCCGAATGTTCCGATGCCACGTGGCCATGAATACGACTGACACCGTTGTGGTAACGCGAGCCGCGCAGCGCGAGACTAGTCATCGAGAAACGCTCTGCCGCCGCCGTTTCCGCACCCAACTGCATCAAGCGTTCGTGGTCGATACCGAGATCAGCGAGCAGCGCACCGAAATGGTGCTGCATGTCGCCGGCACCGTAGACATCGTGTCCTGCGGCAACGGGCGTGTGCGTAGTGAACACGGTGTTGGCGGCAACCAGCTCGAGTGCGGTATCGAACGCCATACCGGCACACGTGAGTTCACGACAACGCTCGAGAATCAACAATGCCGCATGGCCTTCGTTGATGTGCCACACCGTCGGCTTCAGCCCCAGCGCACGCAGCGCGCGCACGCCGGCGATGCCGAGCACGATTTCCTGGCGCAAGCGCATGCTGTGGTCGCCACCGTAGAGCTGCGCCGTGATTGCACGATCCTGCGGCGAGTTGCCGGAGACATCGCTGTCGAGCAGGAACAGCCGGATCGCGCCGGCCTTGACCTGCCAGACCTTGAGCTCGATCTCACGACCGTCGAGGTCGACGCGCACGTGTACTTCGTTGCCATCGGCATCGACCGCCGCCTGCACCGGCAGATCGATCGGATCGCGACTGTTGTACACGGCCATCTGACGTCCGTTGCAATCGATGTGCTGGGTGAAATACCCCTGACGGTAAAGCAACCCGACGCCGACGAACGGAACCCACAGATTGCTCATCGCCTTGCAATAGTCGGCCGCGAGGATGCCAAGACCGCCGGCATAGATCGGCATGCTCTCGTGGAAACCGAATTCCGCAGAGAAATAGGCCACCAGATCATCTTCGCAGGCCAGGTAGTCATCGATGCGCGTGGTTGGCCGCTCTTCGTGATAGGTGTCGTACGCCGCGAGCACATTGCGATACTCGGCAACCAGGATCGGGTCGCGCGCGGCCTCGTCGAGCTTGCGCTGGCGCACGCGCCGGATGAAAACCCGCGGATTGTGCGCACACGCATCCCAGCATTCCTCATCGAGGTGGCGGAACAAACCGCGCACACCGCGATTCCAGCTGTAGTAGAGATCGTTGGCGAGTTCGCCGAGACGCGCAAATCGCTCGGGGATGCGCGGTCGCACCTCCACACGGATCGGCGTACCCGGCGGGACAGTCTGGTCGAGCGGCGTATCGGTCATGGCGATTTCCGTGATCTGCGATGTCAACAAAAGGCGAAAAGCCTGCGCGCGCGTTCGGCTGTGCGCGTCGCTGCGGGTAGGCAAACCATACCGTGGCACGGCGCATACCCCATTGATCCAGGTAAAGCACACGCACGTCCGGTGGCATGCGACGGCATATCGGACGCAGCGCAACACTCGCACCGCACGACATCACGCTGTTAGGCTACGTACCGAGCAGATAAAAAAGGCTGCACGAATCGCGCCTGATCTGCGGACCGCTCTCCCGGCTTTGCGGACGACCGACAACAGCACCGACGATGGCGACGCAGCACAGAGACCTCGTATTCATCAGCTACAGCCACAAAGACCGCAAGTGGCTCAGCGATCTGCTGACCTTTCTCAAGCCCTACCGGCGCCGCGGACTGGAAGTGTGGGCCGACGCCTATATCGAGACCGGCGGCATCTGGCGGCGCGAGATCGACGCCGCACTGCAGCGTGCCTGCGTCGGTGTGCTGCTCGTGAGCCAGGATTTCCTCGCCTCCGATTTCATCTACGAAAGTGAGCTGCCGGCGCTGACGTCGGCGGCCGACCGCGGCGAGCTGACGTTGGTGTGCGTGCCGCTGTCGAGTTTCACGCTCGATGTCAGCGGACTCGACGCGTTCCAATGGCCGCGCGACCCGCAGGCGCCACTGGCCGCGACCAGCGGCAATCGCCGCAAACGCGCACTGGTCGAGATCGTCGATGCCATCGTCGATGCCGCGGAAAAATGCCACAGCGTGGTGCAGACCGCACCCAGCGCTGCACCACGCGCGGTCGGTCAGCCCGCGACCGGCCGCAGCGACACGCTCGCCGTGTTGCATGGTGTACCGCCGCAGCGACCGAATCTCGTGACCCGCAGCGACGAACTCAGCGAGATCCGGCGCCTGCTGCTCGCCGGGACATTGCCGGCGATTGGCATCACGGCACGCGCCAATGGCGCACCGCAGCGACTGGGTCTGCAGGGCCGCGGCGGCATCGGCAAGACCGTGCTCGCGATCGACGTGGTCAACGACGACGAGATCCGGCGCGCCTTCAGCGACGGCATCTTCTGGGTCACGCTGGGTCAGACGCCGGCCATCGAGGAGCTGCAGGCCGACCTGTTGCATGCCATCACGGGGCGACGACCGTCGATCGACAGTCGCGACGACGGCCGTGCACTGTTGCGCGACGCGCTTGCACAGCGCGCTGCGATGATCGTGCTCGA
>JAGRHA010000048.1 GCA_020445205.1 Gammaproteobacteria bacterium | reverse complement strand
TTCCCGCCGCCATCCTGTACTTCCTCGGCGGCCTCAGCACGGGTCTCCGGCTGTTCAGCGCCGAGGACAGCCGCCGGCCGCCGCGCGCACTCGGCATCGCCCTCGGTTACGGCGGCCTGCTGCTACATGCGGCGATGCTGTACCACGAGCTGTTCTGGCTCGGCGGCCTCAACATGAGCTTCTTCAACGCGGTATCGCTCGCCGCCTGGACCGTGGCCGGCCTGCTGCTGGTGTCGGCATTGAGCAAGCCGGTGGAGAACCTCGCCATCCTGGCGTTGCCCATCGCCGCGATCACTGTGCTCATGGATCTGCGCTTCCCCGGCAACCACCTGCTGAGCGACGACTCGGGATGGGAGCTGCGCCTGCATGTGCTGACCTCGATGCTCGCTTACAGCCTGCTCACGCTGGCCAGCGCGCAGGCCATTCTGCTGGCGATCCAGGACAACCACCTGCGCCGCCACCATCCGGGTGGCTTCATCCGTGCCCTGCCGCCACTACAGACGATGGAATCGCTGCTGTTCGAGATGATCGGTGTCGGCTTCATCCTGCTCAGCGTGTCGCTGATCACCGGCTTCATCTACCTCGAAGACATGTTTGCACAGCACCTCGTGCACAAGACGGTGCTGTCGATCGTGGCCTGGATTGCTTTCGCCGTGCTGCTGTGGGGCCGCTACCGCTTCGGCTGGCGCGGTCGCAAGGCAATCCGCTGGACGCTGGTCGGTTTTGCCGTGCTCATGCTGGCCTATTTCGGCAGCAAGGCCGTCATCGAGCTGATCCTGCACCGCTGACGTCGCGCCCGGTCAATCGGGCTGGGCGGCGGCATACCCGGCGATCGCGTCGAGGAAGGCGTTGCCGTACTTCTCCAGCTTGTGTTGGCCAACACCGCTGATCGCCAGCAGGTCGTCGTCACTGGTCGGTTTGGCGCGCGCCATCTGGATCAAAGTGGCGTCACCAAACACGATATACGGCGGCTTGCCTTCGGCGTCGGCCAGTCGTTTGCGTAGCGCACGCAGCTCGTCGAACAGCAGCTCGTCGTACGGTCCGCCCGCCAGGTCGACCCGCGCACGGCGGCTGCGGCCTGCTGACTCGCGAACGCGTGGGCGCGCGAGTTGGATACGCCGCTCGCCGCGCAATACCGGACGCGCATCTGGCGTGAGCTTGAGCACCGAATAGTTGGCCACATCCTGCTCCAGCAATCCCAGGTGGATCAGCTGACGCAGCAGCGAAGTCCATTCGTGCTCGCCGAGGTCGGCGCCGATGCCATAAGTCGACAAGGCGTCGTGAGCCAATGTGCGGATGCGTTCCGTGTCCGCGCCACGCAGCACGTCGATCACGTGACGCAGGCCAAAGCGCTGGCCAACGCGATAGACACACGAAAGCGCCTTCTGCGCCTCGACCGTCGCATCGAAACGCTCGGGCGGATCGTTGCAGATATCGCAGTTGCCACAGTCCTGTTCGAGCCGCTCGCCGAAGTAGTTCAACAGCACGCGGCGCCGGCAGGTCGAGGCTTCCGCCAGCGCCACCATGGCATTGAGCTTGTGCACCTCGATGCGTTGTTGCTGCGGATTGCGGTTATTGTCGATCAGGCGCCGCGCCGTCACCACGTCCTGTGCGCCGAACAGCAACAGAGCCTCGGCCGGCAGACCATCGCGGCCCGCGCGACCGGTTTCCTGGTAGTAGCCCTCGATGTGCTTTGGCAGGTCGTAATGCACGACGAAGCGCACGTTCGGTTTGTCGATGCCCATGCCGAACGCCACCGTCGCCACCACGATCTGTAACTCGTCGCGCAGGAAACGCTCCTGGACCGATTCACGCTGCGTGGATGGCAGTCCGGCATGATAGGCGGCGGCACGCACACCCTCGCCGGCGAGGCGCTCCGCGATGTCCGCGACCTTATTGCGTGACAGCGCATACACGATACCCGCCTGGCCTTCGCGCCCGACGAGGAAACGCTTGAGCTGCTCGAACGGCTTGTGCTTCTCGAGTACGGCGTAGCGGATGTTCGGACGGTCAAAACCCGTGATGTGCTGCCGCGCCTGTTGCAGGCCCAACACGCGCACGATGTCGTCGCGTGTCTGTGTGTCGGCGGTTGCCGTCAACGCGACCAGTGGCACACCGGGGAAGCGCTCACGCAGTGCACCGAGTGCCGCATACTCCGGCCGGAAATCGTGTCCCCATTGCGACACGCAATGCGCCTCGTCGATCGCGAACAATGCGATATCGATCTCGGCGAGGCGCTCGAGAAAGCCGCCGTTCACCAGCCGTTCGGGACTGACGTAGAGCAGATCGAGATCGTCACGGTGCAGGCGCGCGAGCACTTCGCGCGCTGACTCGGCATCGAGGCTGGAGTTGTAACAGGCGGCATCGACGCCATTCGCAAGTAACGCGTCGACCTGGTCCTTCATCAGCGAGATCAGTGGCGACACGACGATGCCGACGCCACGCCGGTGCAGCGCCGGAATCTGATAGCACAGGGATTTGCCCCCCCCCGTCGGCATCAGTACGAAGGCATCGTTGCCGGCGATCAGATCATCGATGATCTCGCGCTGTTGCGGTCGGAATGTGGCGTACCCGAACACATCGTGCAGGGTGGCCGAAGGCGGTGTGCGGAGAAGCGCGGCAGACATGCGCGCCAATTGTACCGGGGTTCAGCGACCGTTGCGGCCGACATGAGGGGACCGGCCCTGGCAGGTTCTGATGCCGCGATCAGAACCTCGCGTTCTGGTAGGCCGTTGTCGCTTTGCGGCCCTTGCTCGTGCGGCCGAGTTCTTCGGCAATACGGTCACGCGCTTCGATGCTCTGTGCCATGAGACGCTTGTCGAGGTCGAGGATCGCACGCACGCGCTCGGTCACGAACTCGTCCACGGGCGCATGGGTCGCAAATGCCTGTTCGAGCAGCTGCCGCCTTGCGGGCTCGAGCTCGACCACTTCCTGCCACTCACCCGCATCGCCATGCGCTGCCATGCGCCGGCTCATCGCCAGCGCATCGTCGAGCAATTGATGGCGCGATGCCGCCATGGCTCAGCCGGCCTCCTGGTTTTCGGCAAACTTGGTACCACCGGTATTGCGCACAGTCTCGGGCATCGCGTCCCAGGCACCCTTGATCTCGAGCATCAGGTCGATGACCTCGGCCAGGGCCGCGGCATCGTTGCCGACCGATGCGTCGATCATGCGTCGGGTCATGTAGGCGTAGAGATCGTCGAGGTTGACTGCGATCGCGCCGCCGGCGTCCATATCCAGACTCGAGCGCAGGCCATTGATGATCGACATCGCCCAGGTGAGCTGTCGGCTCTTGCCTTCGAGGTCACCGCGCTCGATACAGCCCTTGGCCGTCGCGACCTTGTCGAGCGCACCTTCCATCAGCATCTGCACGAGCCGGTGCGGGCTGGCGTAGGCGACCTCGGACTCTGCCGCGACCTTGCCGTACTTGGCCACACCTGAACGTTTCTTGCCGTAGCTCATCGGTTGCTTTCCAGTCTATCCGGGGAACGCTTTGGGTAACGGCCAACGGTCGGGGAAATTGAGGGAAGCCGCGTCGCCACCCGTTAACGATTGACTACCGTCAAAGCGTGAAGTTCTGCAACAAAAAGTTGCTGGTGCTCTGCAACGACCCAACCAATTGATCCAGACGGGAATATTCCTTGCGCAGCGCCACTTCGCGCAGATCGAGGCGGCGTTCCATGTCGGCCTGCTCCGTGGTCAGACGCTTGACGCGGGCATCGAGCCCATCGACGCGGCTGTCGATCAAGCCATTTTCGTCGAGCATGGATTCGACCAACGCATCGAAGCGGAACGCGTAACCCTGGTTGTCGTTTGCGAACACCTGCGCAACGCTGGCGAAGTCGGTATCGAGTGCCTTGACGAAATCGCTCGAACTGAAGGTCAGTTGACCGGTGTCGCGGTCGGTCTTGATGCCCAACGACGACAAGGCGTTGTAGCTGCCTGTCAGACCCACCGGCAGCGTGTTGAGTGTCTGCCGCATGGTATTGACCACACTGCGCAGCGTCGAGTCACTGCCGAGATCGCCTTCCTTGAGCGCGGTCACCGTCGACAGGACCTCGTTATAGGCATCGACGAAGGACTTGGCCGATTCCTCGATCGCCGCGGTGTCGCGGGAGACATTCAGCGTCGCCTTGCCGGTACCCGTGAGGTCGATCGCGAGGCCGTCGATCACTGACGAGATGTTGTTGGTGGCCGACGTCAGCGCAATGCCGTCAATGCTGTACGACGCATCGAGCGTCGTCAGGTCGACGATCGTGGCGCCGCCGCCGTCCTGATTCGTGGTGGCAAAGTTGAAGGTCGTGCTGTTGATCGCACCGCCGAACGACAGCTGGACACGGCTATCGTAGCCGGACTCGTCTGCCGTGAGGACAAGACGCTGGTTGCCACCGCCGACGTTGAGAATGGTTGCCGTCACACCGGGATTATCGGTCGCCGAGTTGATTGCATCGCGCATCTCGCTAAGCGTCTTGGCGGTCGACATGTCGACGTTCATGGTGTCGCTGCCGATCGTGATGCTGAGCTGGTCGCCTGCCGTGCCACCGAAGGTATCGGTATCGGCAAACGCGTCGGAGGCCATCTTATGGTTTTGCGCGAGGCGCGCGACGTCGAGATTGTAGATACCGGCCGCGGCGTCGGCGTCCGCAGTCGCCGTCATGACCTTTTCGTCTGACGAAGTCGATTCGAAGATGCGGAACGCGTCGAGCTTGCTCAGGTTCTTCATCGCGCTCTGGAACGACGACAGCGCGCTTTTCAGCGAGCCGTACGCCGAGATCTGAGCGCGGGTGTCGGATTCCCGTCGCTGCAACGCCACCAGCGGTTGCCGCTCGAGTGTCATGAGCTGCGACACGATCGACTCGATATCGATACCCGATCCAACGCCTGCGGCTGTTATCGCCATGTCCTTAACTCCTCAACCCGAACTGTGCCAAATCGACCTAAGTTCAAGCCGAATCGTGGAAAATCACCCCGGCAGCTTCCTCGAGGCGCTTGCGCAATCGCATCACCTCGTCACTCGGAATCTGCCGCAGCACCTCGTCGGTCTCGCGGTCGACGACCTTGATGACGGTCTCGCCACTTTCGCGATCGACGGAAAACTGCAACTCGCGCTGCAAGTCGCGTACCAGCTTGTTCAGATCGGAGACGACGCCGTCGATCGGCTCATTGGCTTCTTCGGCTTTTTCCGCTTCCTTTGCGCGTTCCAAACCCTGGCCTACCGCTGCCGGGCGTTGCGCGCGCTCCACGGGCGCAGTGGGACTCGTCTGCGCCGCCTGTGGCAGCACCGGTTTGAACATCCCCACTTCATTCGTCATGTCAGTATCCTCATGCCATCTCGACCGCGTCCGGTGCATCCTGCCGGCCCCGGTCCGGCACCACGGGGAAGCCCCGTGGCACCTGGCTTGTTGGGCAGCCCGGCCGACAAGGCCGGTGGCGCCACCCATACCGTTACTATCGTCCCTGCCAGCGATACCTCAAATCGCGAGGTTCCTCACCGTCAACCCAGCAGCGACAACACGTTCTGCGGCAACGCATTGGCCTGGGCCAACATCGCCGTACCCGCCTGCTGCAGGATCTGCGTACGCGTCAGGTTTGCGGTCTCGCGTGCGAAGTCGGTGTCCATGACACGACTGCGCGCCGCGCTCTGGTTCTCGATGACGTTCGCGTTGTTGCGTACGGTGGCCTCGAGGCGGTTCTGCTTGGCGCCAAAATCGGCGCGCTTGGCCGAAATGTTGTCGAGCGCCGCGTCGAGCTTGCTGATCATCCACTGCGCCTTACTCGTCGCCGAGATCTGTCGCGAAGCGGTCGCACCGGCGACGAACGAGATGCCGCCGCTGGCCTTGCCCGCCGTGGCCATGGCCAGGGTCGAGATCTTGATCTGATAGTTGGCGCCGGCCTTGAAGCCCACCTGCATGGTCAACGATGCGGCGGTTCCCAGCAGATTGGTGCCGTTGAACTCGGTCGACTTGAACACACGATCGATCTCGTTACGCAGCTCGAGATACTCGTCGTTGAGGGACTGCTTGTCCGCCGTGCTGACCGTGCCGTTGCTGGCCTGTACGGCGAGCTCGCGCATCCGCTGCAGCATGTTGGTGACTTCGTCGAGGGCGCCTTCCGCCGTCTGCAGCAACGAAATGCCGTCGTTGGCGTTGCGGTTGGCCTGCTCGAGACCGCGGATTTGCGCCGTGAAGCGCTGCGAGATCGCGAGGCCGGCAGCGTCGTCCTTTGCACGGTTGATGCGCAGACCCGACGACAAACGCTCCAGCGAGGTCGCCATGCTGAGCTGCGAGTTGGTGAGAACCCGCTGCGAGTTCAGCGACATGACGTTGGTATTGATTACCTGTGCCATCTTGTTTCTCCGTCGACCGCTCGACGGCTTGCGCCGAGCGGCCCTTTGCTTTGCGGCGGATATACGAACGTTCGTATTTACCGCCTGTTAGCTGCGAGCGCGGCGTTAGCCGAGCAGCGACAGCACGTTCTGCGGCAACGCATTGGCCTGCGCCAACATCGCCGTCCCTGCCTGCTGCAGGATCTGCGTGCGGGTCAGGTTGGCCGTCTCGCGCGCGAAATCGGTATCCATGACGCGGCTACGTGCTGCGCTCTGGTTCTCGATGACGTTCGCGTTGTTGCGCACCGTGGCCTCGAGGCGGTTCTGCTTGGCACCGAAGTCGGCACGCTTGGACGAGATCGCGTTGATCGCGTTGTCGAGGATCGCGATGACGCCGCCGCCGGCGCCACCCGAGCCGATACCCGAGGCCGCTGCCGACATCTTCAGCACCGACGCCAGGCCGCTGCCGCCCGATGCGGTCGCGGTCTTCAAGTTGGTCGTCGATACCTTGATCTGATAACTGGCGCCGGCCTTGAAGCCGACCTGCATGGTCAGCGCACCGTTGGTGGCCAACAGATTGGTGCCGTTGAACTCGGTCGAGTCGGCGATTCGGCCGATTTCGCGGACCAGCTCGGCGAACTCGTCCTGCAACGAGTTCCTGTCGGCGTTGCTCACGGTACCGTTGGTGGACTGCACCGCGAGTTCACGCATGCGTTGCAGCATGTTGCCGACTTCGTCGAGCGCGCCTTCTGCGGTCTGCAGCAGCGAGATGCCGTCGTTGGCGTTGCGGTTCGCCTGCTCGAGACCGCGGATCTGCGCGGTGAAACGCTGCGAGATTGCGAGGCCGGCGGCGTCGTCTTTGGCGCGGTTGATGCGCAGACCCGAAGACAGACGTTCCAGCGAGGTCGCCATGCTCGACTGCGAGTTCATGAGCACGCGCTGCGAGTTCAGCGACATGACGTTGGTGTTGATGACCTGTGCCATTTTCTTTCTCCTGTTACCGGTCGGCAGCACGCGCCGACCGGGGAGTTAATTTCCGGCGGATATACGAACCTTCGTATCTACCGCCTGTTCAGCGTCGTTCGTTAACCGAGCAGCGACAGCACGTTCTGCGGCAGCGCGTTGGCCTGGGCCAGCATCGCCGTGCCTGCCTGCTGCAGGATCTGCGTGCGGGTCAGGTTGGCCGTCTCACGAGCGAAGTCGGTGTCCATGACGCGGCTGCGTGCAGCGCTCTGGTTCTCGATGACGTTGGCGTTATTGCGTACGGTGGCCTCGAGGCGGTTCTGCTTGGCACCGAAATCGGCACGCTTGGCCGAGATGTTGTCGAGTGCCGCGTCGAGCTTGCTGACCATCCCCGACGCCTTGGCGACGGTCGAGATCGCCGTCGTGGTGGCGACGGCGAACGAGATACCACCGGCAGCGTAGGTACGGCTGCCCATGTTGAAGGTCGAGATCTTGATCTGGTAGTTGGCGCCGGCCTTGAAGCCGACCTGCATGGTCAGCGAAGCGGTCGTGCCGAGCAGGTTGGTACCGTTGAATTCGGTCGACTTGAACACGCGATCGATCTCGCTGCGCAGTTCTGCGAATTCGTCGTTCAACGACGAACGGTCGGCCGCGCTCACGGTGCCGTTCATCGCCTGCACCGACAGCTCACGCATGCGCTGCAGCATATTGGTGACTTCGTCGAGTGCGCCTTCCGCCGTCTGCAGCAGCGAGATGCCGTCGTTGGCGTTGCGGTTGGCCTGCTCGAGACCGCGGATCTGTGCCGTGAAGCGCTGCGAAATCGCCAGACCGGCAGCGTCGTCCTTGGCGCGGTTGATGCGCAGACCCGACGACAGACGCTCCAGCGAAGTCGCCATGCTCGACTGCGAGTTGGTCAGTACGCGCTGCGAGTTCAGCGACATTACGTTGGTGTTGATGACCTGTGCCATTTTCTTTCTCCCACTATCGGCTGGCGATTCGTGCCTGCCCCTGGGTTGCTCTCTGGCGGATATACGAATGTTCGTATCTACCGCCTCCTGGTTGGCCTATCGGAACGTTTCCGGAGGCCCTGGACCGGCGAATCACTCGTCGATCCGAATCTGCGAGGCGGAAATGGCTTTTCAGGTGAAGGGATCAGCTGCCGCTATGGCTGCTCGGCCCGGCCGGTGCCGGATAGACGGTCCTGTGGCAAGGACCTGCGAAGCGGTCGGTTTACCGACCTTGCACTGTGGGCTTCGGCCCTGGTGCGAACTTCGTACGATGAGACGGCGCTTGGAGCTGCCAGGGTCACCGTGTTGTACCGAGCGGATATGCTGATCAACTTGTCTGCATTTACCGCCTTCGGTGCCTGCAACGGCCGTTTATTAGAATTCTTTAATCTCTAAAATCCCGAGTTTGCGGATCTTTCACACGACCGTGATCGTCCGTCGCCATTCCTGCACGGCAATGATTGGCATTCTTTCTGCATCACATCCCGCATCGGTGAAACTAGCGTCAAATTTCCGTTGTCACGGAGACGGCAACGCCAAGCAGTTGAGACTCGGCGCGTTTCATCTCAGACGAACCCGATGGGGAGGAACGCTCAGATGTCGACCGCACAAGCCACAACAAATAATGGAGATTCGCGCATGCAGATCAACACCCGCTTCGGCGCACAGGAAGTCGATCCCGCGTCGATCATCAACTTTCCGCTCGGCCTTGCCGGCTTCGAACACCTTCACGAATTCAAGCTGTTCCATGAAGAAGGCAAACCGACCGTATTCTTCCTGCAGTCGGTCCAAGATCCCGACGTTCAGTTTCCGGTGGTGAATCCCGACGCCTATCAGGTCAGCTACGAGTGCGTGCTCAGCGACGACGAGGCGGCAACGCTGCAGCTCGACGATCCTGCAGACATTGCCGTGCTCGTGACACTGGCCCAGGGCGGCGACCGTGACCATGGCGTGCATGCCAACTTCATGGGACCGATCCTGCTCAACACCGGCAAACGCGTCGGTCTGCAGAAACACCTCAATCAGGTGAGTGGCAGCGTCGTGATCCGCGCCGAATAGTTTCGCGGGCGGGGCAAGAGCCGGCCGGTCTCCTGCCCCACCCGGCGGCAAACGTTTGCCGCAATTGCCTCGACCGGCCTTGTGCTTTCGATCCTCCAAGCCTTTTCCCCTTTCCAGCGGATGTTGGAAAGGGGTTTTTTATTGCCGAATAGCTGCAAATCGCGTCTTCATGCTGATATATCGGGTCGAGATCGGATATTGGCATCGAGTTTGCTTTGAACCGACTGTGACGTTATCACGCGTGCGCCTGGAGCCATCGCGTGATGCCTTACTCTGGCTCTATAAGAGGCTCTGAAAATGCCACAAGTAATCAACACCAATATGATGTCGCTGAACTCTCAGCGTGCATTGGACATGTCGCAGAACAGCATGCAGACGTCACTCGAACGTCTGTCGTCGGGTCTGCGCATCAACCGCGCCAAGGACGATGCCGCCGGGCTTGCGATCTCCGAACGCATGACGGCGCAGATCCGTGGTCTCGAGCAGGCCAACCGCAACGGTCTCGACGGCATCTCACTGATGCAGACGGCCGAAGGCGCGCTCGACGAGGTCGGCAACATGCTGCAGCGCATGCGCGAGCTCGCCGTACAATCTGCCAACGGCACGGTCGGCGTCGCCGACAAGCGCTCGCTCAACGACGAGTTCCTCGAACTGCGCGATGAAATCAGCCGTGTGTTCAGCTCCGCCGAGTTTAACGGTGTGAACCTCCTGGGTACGACAGCGACGCTGACATTGCAGATCGGCTACCGCGCCGGCGCGAGTTATCGCATCGACGTCTCAACCTTCAACATGGGTAGCCGAACCTACGCCGGTGGCGGCATGTCTTTCATCGTCGGCAAGACGGCGTCGCGGCAAATCTCAGCCGCCAGCAAGGCGCTGTGGATGCTCAGCAAGCTCGACGCCGCGGTCGACAACGTGACGCAGAAGCGCGCAGACTTCGGCGCCAAGCAGAACCGTATCGAGGCAACGCTGCGCAGCAATGCCAACACGATCGAGAATCAGAGCGCTGCACGCAGCCGTATCCGCGACGCCGACTTCGCACGCGAAACGGCGAACCTGACGCGTACGCAGATCCTGCAACAGGCAGGTACGGCAATGCTGGCGCAGGCCAACCAGATACCGCAGAACGTGCTGCAGCTTCTTGGCTAGACTTGAGCCGAGTTTCGCCACCAGAGCGGCAGCGTCATCTGCCGATCATGCCAGGCTGACACTGGCATGATCGGCACGCCACGCCGACCGCCTTCGTACAATGCAGACACTGCCCTTTCTCGTTAATGCCTTCGGTGACCGCTACCTGTACGACGTCAATCGTGGCAGTTTCAATCAGATCGGTGCCGCCAATCTTTTTCGTCAACGTTTCGGCGAAGGCCTGTTCGCGGAAGACAGCCTGACAATTGTCGTCGGCTCCGACTCCGGCCTGCTGCTGCGCCATGTGGCGCAACGGGGCGTGCCTGATGGTTCGCGTTTCCTGTTCGTCGAACTCCCAGCCTTACTGCCGACCATCGCCGCCGAAGTCGATACCGAGTCACTCGACGACAACTGCCTGCTTACCGACAACGACGACCTGTCGGCGATGCTCAAAGACATCCGTTTCGGGGACTACGCCAACATCGGCAATGTACGTCTCATCGAATCACTCGCTGCCACGGACGACTTCTTCGGCGAATACCGCGCGCTGTACAACACGATCCAGCAGCAGCTCGACTCGATTCTCTGGGTGCACAACGTGCAGCTCAGCAACCCCTCGTTCGTCAGCCGACAGCTCGAGAACCTGATCGAACAGCATGTCCCTGCCGCTGTGCTGCGTGGCGCATTCGCGGGGAAGACGGCTGTGCTGCTCGGCGGTGGCCCGTCGCTCGACGAACTTCTGCCATGGATCGAGCGGCACCAGGACCGACTGGTCATCATCGCCGTGTCGCGCATCTGCCGCCGCCTGCAGCAGGCGGGGGTCACCCCGCATATCGTGGCCTCGATCGACCCGACCGAACTGAGCTTCGACATCAGCAAAGAGTTCCTGCAACTCGATCCACGCGTGGTGCTCGCACACGCCAACCATGTCAGCTTTCCACTGCTGGCCCAATGGCGTGGTCGCAGCGTCTTTCTCGACCGACGTTTCCCATGGGCCGGCAAGAACGAGCCCGACAACATCGGCGCCGCAGGTCCGACCGTCACCAATACCGCTTTCGGCCTCGCCAAGGTCATGGGTTTCTCGACCATCGTGTTTGCCGGCATCGATCTGTGCCACAGCATCGAGGGCTATTCGCACGCGCGCGGCAGCAACGAGTTCGATGCTGGCCCCGCACTCGCCAACGCACACATGCGCATCGAGACCAACAGCGGCCGCTGGGCGCGCACGACACCGGACTTCTTCAACGCGACCAAGGGATTCACCGCGCAGGCGCTGGACGCCCAACGACTCGGTATCCGTGTCGTGAATCCGGCCCCCGGTGCGGCGAAAATAGCGGGCGTCGAACATGTCGCCGTCGACGACATCCGCCTCGACCCGCTCACCGATTCGCCGTTCGACACCCTGCACGATCTGGTACCGAGCGACGACCCGATTCGACGTCGCGAAAACCTGCGCATGATGCAGCGCGAGCTCGCACGCGCCCACAAGGGGCTGCGAACCATCATCAAACTCGCTGAGGAGGCACTGGCGTGCAACGATGGCCTATTCGGGCGTGGCGGCAAGACCGCCGATTTCCGTCACAAGAAGCGCATGGACAAGATCGAACACCAACTCGACACGCGGCACCGCGAATTCTCAGAGATCGTACGCATGTTCAGCGCGCGTGCCTTCCTGCATATGCCACCGTCCGATCGCAAGTGGACGGACGACGAGATCGAACAGGCCGGACGCACTTACTACGGCGCCTACCGCGACAACGCGCAACAGGTCTTGGACCTGATCGACAAGGCGCAACAGCGACTCAACGTAGCGATCGATGAAGAAAACGACAGTCCGGATTATGCCGCCCTCGCCGCACAGTGGCAGACCGACGCCGTACCGGGCCGTGCTGCCGTGTGGTGCTATCGTCACCCCGCGCACGCCGCCGCACTGCCCCAGAGTGCACGCGACGCGTTCGATGCGCTGAACGCCGAATACGAACAGATCCTGGCACACCGCGACACGGCACATGCACGAAAGATGCGCGCCGAGGCGACACTGGCGCCCGTGCGCAGCAAGCTTCAGACCCTGTTCAAGGAACGCAACGACGAGGAGCTGACCAACCTCGCCGCCCAGCTGGCGCAGCTCGACGGCGCCGAGGCAACGCAGCTCCACCAACTCGCGCAGGCTTACCTCGCTGAGCTCGGCGGCGACAGCGAACAGGCTTTTGCCAACTACGCCAAACTGATCGACCTGGTACGTGACGAACTCGCCACCCGCAGCGACACGGGCACCAACCCGCGTCTCGAAGATGCCCTGCGACGCATGGTGGTGATCGCCATGGCCGGCGAAGACTACGAGCAGGCACTGCTGATCCTCGAGACCTTGTCCGGCATGTCACCGGCATACCAGCCCCAGTTTGCCGAACTGCTACGCCTGTGCGGCGATACCGAGGCGGCCGTGAGCGTGTACTCGGACTACCTCGGCAAGGTTCCCGGCGATCACGTGGCGATGTTGCGGCTCGGCAAGCTGTACCACAACATCGGTGCCGTGGATGCCGCACGCACGGCATTCTCCTATATCCTTGAGCGTGAACCGGACAACGAGGCCGCGCGCACCCTGCTGCGCGAGATCGACACGGCAGCCTGAACAGATTCACCACCCGCCGCAAAACATGAAAAGAATACTGGTCACCGGCGCCGACGGTTTCATCGGCTCCCATCTGTGCGAGGCGTTGGTCCACGCCGGATACGATGTTCGCGCATTCGTCTATTACAACAGTTTCGGTCACTGGGGCTGGCTCGACAGCGCCCCGGCCGCGATCCGCGAGGCGCTCGACGTCTTCGCCGGTGACATTCGCGACCCACACGGTGTCCGCACCGCGATGCAGGGCTGCGATACCGTGATGCATCTGGCTGCATTGATCGGTATCCCGTACTCCTATCACTCTCCCGACGCCTACGTCGACACCAACATCCGCGGCACCTTGAACGTCGTACAGGCGGCGCGCGAGCTCGATGTCGAGCGTATCGTCCACACCTCCACGAGTGAGGTATACGGAACGGCCCGCTTCGTCCCCATCACCGAGGAGCACCCGCTCCAGGGCCAGTCACCCTATTCCGCAACCAAGATCGGTGCCGACCAGATCGCCTTGTCGTTCCAGCGCTCTTTCGGCACCCCGGTGTGCGTGGTGCGGCCATTCAATACCTTCGGTCCGCGCCAG
>JAGRHA010000354.1 GCA_020445205.1 Gammaproteobacteria bacterium | reverse complement strand
TCCTGCGCGTCGAGACGGCAGACTCACCCGGCACACATGTCCTGCCCGGGGCGCCGTTCCCTTCGATCGCACCCCCCTATTGAGGTTCCGTCCAGCGAGCAGCGGCTTGCATCCGACAGCCGCGTCTCCCAGCTGCCCGCGCCAACCCGGCCCGTCGCTGTCCGGCCTGCCGCCCTACGGCGTCGAACGACTAGATGCCTGTGCATCGGCGGCACGTTGATGCACTCGCCAGTGCCCGCCAACATCCCGCTTCACGCCGAATCGCTGCCACACCGACCTGCGTGAACGCATGCCTCCCGCGCCTCATCCAACGTCGCCTTCACACAGGCAGTGTCAACCGGACACACGGATCCGACGGCAAGCGTGGTCTCCTGGGCAATATCTCTCGGTGTCCCTGCGGTACACGGCGCGCGCAAGCTACGATGGCCTGGCTGATAAGCTACGCAACAACTTTCAAACACGGTTCACTGATGACGAAAAGGCGTATCACCTCCGCTGCCCTATTGGGTATCTGCGCACTGTGGGTGGGTGACTTGTGTGCCGACGCCCTGAGCGTGAAAGCGGCCGAGATCGCGGCGCGCAAGACCTCGGCCATCACCAACGAAACCCCGCAGCCCCAGCGTTTCATCGCACGGGGTGCGTCGATCGTCGATTTGCGTGAGCAGAAAGAAGTCTTCTTCAAGGGGATAGGTTATTCGCCGTACCTGCCCGGAGAAACACCCATCCCGCATGGTGCCCCGGGGGACGATGCACGCTACGGTGAGCACTTCGACCTGTTGCGTGGACTCGGTGTGAACTACCTGCACGTGTTTCCGCGGCACATGCCCGCGGGATTCTTCGCGCAGCTGGACAAGACCGATCTGGTCTACGGCCAGGATATCTGGCTGCAGGACGACGCCCACGACTTCCTCGACGCCGACTATCAGCAACATGCACTGGACCGTATCAAGGCGACCATCGACCACGCCTACCGGGTCGGCCGCCCGGAGCGCCTCGTGCTGTTCTCGATCGGCGACGAATGGAAACCCGAAAGCATCGCGCGCACCGACGCACTGCATCGCCGCGCGACCGCGTTCTCGGGAAAGCACATCCGTGTGTCCAACCGCACCGCGTCGGAGATCGCACTCGCGCGCCTCATCGACGCCGCCATGGAGTACGAGTTGTCCACATATGGTCAACGCCATCTCTATTGTCACACCAGTTTCACCCATGTCGGGCCGCTGGCCGATCGCTACGACCTCGAGGTGCCGTTCTCGTCGGCACTGACACCGGACATCGGCGACCTGATCTGTCTGAATGTCTACATCTACGCCCGCGGCGTGGTCAGCTCACCGCCGGGATCGGTCACCGCAACCCCGTACCAAGGCTACCTGGAACAACTCGCCGCGCAGTCCGACAAGCCGATCTTCGTCACCCAGAGTGGGCTTTCCACCTCCCCCATCTCTTCCAAACCCTGGATTCCATGGTTCGGCGGCAACCGCGTAGAAGACGTACCGGCACGCTTCCGCGCCATCTGGCGCGACCTGCGCACGGCCAAACTCAGTGAAAGGTTCTGTGGCCTGTCGTTCTTCGAGTTCAACGACGAGTGGTGGAAGAACGGCGGCGGCATTGCAGACGCGCAAACGCAGGCACCCGCAGACCTCGAGGAATGGTTCGGCATCTTTGCGATCGGTGAGGACAGCCGCTTGCAGCCCAAGGGCCGTATTCCGGACACGCTACGCGAGATCTTCGCCGAGCCCTGAGCAACGCTCGATCCGGTCAAGCAGACAACGGTGCGTCCGATGCGTACGGCGGACCCTATGTGCGCTGGACGGCAGCGCGAACACAGTGGGCGCTTTCAGCGCTGAGCGATGGCACTGGCAGCGGCAGCGACGGCACGCGCCTGCCCCCACAGGCGGCTGAGCGCAAGCCCGAGCCATCAGCGGCCCCAGCAGAGACAGCCTCCAGCAACCGCCGTCTGCCGAAACCCCAGGACCAGGCTCGCTGCGGACGCCTGCCTGGAGCGATCGCAGCACGATGGCTGAGCCACCGTGGTATCGACAAGACCCACGAACGATACCGCCGGTGGCCGATCCCTCAAGACCTTGCGACGCGGTCTCGCGGATTGCCTGGGTCGTGCAGCATTCGTCCTCTCAGCGTCGTGCTGCAGGCACGTTAGGCATGTCGTGGTGATACGGTATCGATCTGCCTTCCGATCTGCTTGGCAGTCCGGATATCACGGAATGAAAGGCATCATGCGCTGTGGGTTGGAGAACTTGTTGATGTCGTTACCCATGTGACCCATCGAATTGGTCATCACGGCCATCGATTGATTCATCTGGCGCATATCTACCGCCATATCACCGATGCGCTGGGTCATCGCGGAGATGTTGCGGTTGAGTTGGCCCATGTCACCACTCATCTGGCCCATGTTGGCCGTCATCGACTCCATGCCGAGACGCACGCGCGCAAAGTCATCTCCCATCCGTGCCTGGCCTTCGACCATGCTTCCGGCCATCTGACGCATGTTGGCCGCCATTCCTTCCATGTCGTGGGCCATGCTGGTGACGTCCTTTCCCATCTGCACGACCGAACGTGTCATCTGGCTGATATCATTGCCCATGTTCCACATGAACAGGCCCATACCCGCAAACGCCAACGCCATGACGGCGAACGCGATCGTCGCGCCGCCTATGCGTGCAGCGCGGCCGAAAGTGCTCCGTTTCTCGTTCTGGTCGGCCAAGGCTCACCTCCTCGATGGCCTTCGATTCATGGCACCCTCGATCACCACCGCAGCGTTCTGCCGTCTTCGAATCCCGTGATGGTCGTGATATGCCGGTCGTTCTTGAGCAGATTGTAGCTGCCATCCGGTTGTGCAAATACGGCGAAGCAAAGTGGCTTGAGTTTGCCATCCCATAGGATGCAGAGACGTGCCTGGTCGTCGACGAACCAACGACCCTGCTTGCGCCC
>JAGRHA010000353.1 GCA_020445205.1 Gammaproteobacteria bacterium | reverse complement strand
GCTCCATGAGCGCCGCGATCTCGTGCATCAGTGCGCGTGCCTTGTCCGGGTCACGGAATTCATCGACATACTTCATTGTTGCTCTCCGAGTCTGCCGCGCTTGTCGGCCAGCAGTGTATGAACCAGGTCCCACAGAATGTGGTAGCAGGCCACGTGCACCTCCTGCACGCGGTGGATCGAGTCGGTGTCGACCACGAGCAGGTGATCGACGAGCCCAGAGGAGCGCATCGCGCCGCCGCTGCCGCCGGCGAAACCCAGCGTGACCATGCCGATCTCGCGCGCCTTGCGGAAACCCGCGATCAGGTTGTCGGAATTGCCGCTGGTCGAAAATCCGACCACGCCATCGCCGGCCCGACCATGTGCCTGCAACTGGCGCACGAACACGTGTGCGATGCCGACATCGTTGCCGACCGCCGTGAGCATCGCCGTATCGACGCACAGGTTCATCGCCGGCAGTGCCGGGCGCCCGGCCGTGACCGGATGCTGGAACTCGACCGCGAGGTGCGCAGCGTCGCAGCTCGAGCCGCCGTTACCCATGCTGAACAGGCGGCCGCCATTGCGGTAGACGCCGGCGACGGCACGCGCCGCGTCGATCAAGGCCTCGGCGTTGGCGGCGAAGAAGCGCTCCTTCTCTTGGATGCTGTGCTGCGCCTTCTGGTACACGGATTCGAGCAGCGCCTGCTGCTCGCTCACGGGATTCTTGGCGCCGCCGTGCAGGAAGGGATACAGCGATCGGAGTTCGTCGTCGGACATGGTCTCAACCCGCGGTCTCGCGCATCGCCTCGATCTCCTGTTGCGCCTCGCCGAGTTCGGTCAGCAGGGCCAGGGTCTTGTGCGCCTCGTCTTCATCGATGCGGCTCATCGCGAAGCCGACGTGCACGAGCACCCAGTCACCCACGCAGGCCTCGGGCGGGTGATCGGCGTCGACGACGCAGGCGATGTTCACGGCACGTTGCACGCCCGCGACATCGACCTTCGCCATCAGGTTGTCGGCATCTGTCAGTTCGACGATCCGACCCGGTATTCCCAGACACATAAGATCATGTCCTCCAGTTCTTGATACGCGACGTGCACGGCAGCGTCATCAGTGCACCGTACACACCATGCAGGGATCGAACGAACGCACGATATGCTGGATCGCGACCGTGTCGCCGCCGTCGTCGACGGCCGTGCCGACCAATGCCTGCTCGAGTGCGCCGGGCACGTCGTTCTCGTCGCGTGGCGAGAAATTCCATGTCGTCGGTGCGACGATCTGATAGTTCAGGATACGGCCGTTGCGAATACGCAGCCAATGACCGAGGCTGCCGCGGGCGGCTTCGACCAGGCCCATGCCCTGGGCTTCGTCCGGTAGCTTGCCGTGTTCGCAGAATGCGTCGCCGGGGCGCAGTGCCTGGACCCAGCGCTCCATGACCGGCAGTACGCGCGCGAGTTCGAGCAAGCGTGCCACGACGCGGTTGCGGACATTGCCACCGCTCGTCGCGACCAGCTCACGGATCAGCGCGTGGCCATCGACCACCTGACGCGCCAGTGCGCCGACCTCGACGACCTCGCCGGCATAACGCGGTGCCTTGCACCAGCTGTAGCCGTCGGCGGCATCCGCGTCGGGCAGAGTACTGCCGTCGTACGGATGCTTGGGCGTGCGCTGTGCGTGCAGCCAGCTATGACTGATGTCTTCGGTGATGGCGTCGGGTTGCAGCGCGCTCAGTCCGTCCTGCCAGATACCGGCAGCGAACACGCGTCCCTTCGCATCGTCGATCGTGTAGGCGCCGTAGCTCAGGAACCGGTCACTGGCGCGACCCAGGTGATGCAGTGCGAGGTCATCCGCGATCCGCAGAAAGCGTGCGAAATCGCTGTCGGCGTGCGCCTGTGCCCAGGCATCGAGCGCCGTCGCGCTGTCGAGCGCGACCACCGCTTCGAGTGCATCGCCGAACAGACGGTGTTCGAGAAAGCGTCGCAGTCCGCGCACGATGGCGAGCAGGCGGATGCGTTCACGCGGCTCGACGGCACGCGTCGTGCCGCCGGGCTGCAAAGCCAGCGTGTGTGGCCATTTGCCCGCGAGGATGCCGGTCAGGTGCAGGAACTCGGCGCGTGCCGGCAGCATGTCCGCCGACGCGCTGCCACGCTGCGCAGCGAAACGTTCGACGGCCTCGGCGTGCCAGGTGCGACCGGCATAGCCGGCACGCGCGAAATCGGGCATGAAGAACAGGTAGAAGTGTGACAGGTGATCGGCCAGGTTTTCGCACGCGAGGATCAGGTTGGTCGCGATACGGCCGTTCGCTGCCATCGCTGTGCCCTGCGCCTGCGCCAGGGCCTGTGCCGCGGCCACGGACTGCGACACCGAGCAGATGCCGCAGATGCGGGGGGCGATGGTCAGCGCATCGCGTGGGTCCTTGCCGGCGAGGATCTGTTCGAAGCCGCGATACAGCGGCGAATTCACCCAGGCCGCCTCGACCCGGCCGTCGAGCGTCTCGATCTGTACCTCGAGATCCCCCTCGACGCGGTTGAACGGGCCGAGCAGGCGGCGTGTCCCGTTCGCGGCGTTCATCGCTTGTGCCCCTTGCGACCGTGCGCGGTCGGCGGCACGACGATATGGTCGGCGACCGCGTTATCGCGCAGGCGCTGCGGCGTGGCGGCCTTCGACAGCGAGGCGAGCGCGACGAACCAGGCCTTGGGCATATCGGTCGGCAGTCCGATCGGGATGCCGGCGATCTTCGGTGTCTCGGTGAACGGGTGACCGGGTTCCTCGAATGCCGGCGCCGTGCAGTTGATGCAGGCGTAACCGCCGCGGATGCACGAGCCTTCGCCGTTCCATGGTCGGCGGTTGCAATCGGCGTGTGCCTGTGTGCCGAGGCAGCCGAGATGTTCCATCATGCAACCCTGGTCCGACGCCTGTTCGGCACTGGCTTTGAACTCGTAGAACTCATTGCGTGTACAGCCGTGGTGCACGAGATGGTTGGTATAGCTGCGTGGACGATTGAACGCGTCGAGCTCGCTTGCCGGCAGCTCACCCATCGCCAGCTGCGCCAGGGTGTCGGTGACCCAGCCCGGATGTGTCGGACAACCGGCGACGTTGATCACGGGCAGCCCGCCGGGGCTGCGCCAGTCGCCACTGAGCAGTCCGCCGATACGATCGCCGTCGTATTGCAGTCCACAGGCCTCACCGGGGTTGTCGCCGGCCATGGGGATACCGCCGAATGCCGCACAGGTACCGATCGCGAGCGTGTAACGCGCATGACCGCAGAGCTCCTCGATCCAATGCATCATCGGGCGTCCGGTGCCGGCGAGCATGTGGAAACGTCCACTGCCGTTGGGTCCGCGCATGACCGAGCCTTCGAGGCATAAGGCATCGAGCGTCTGTTCGCCGCGACAGATGCGTCCGAGCAGGTCGATGAACTCGCCGTTCGATGCCTCACTCAAGGACGGGTGCCACAGCAGCTCGATGCCGGCGAGTTCGAGCGTGGCATAGAGATCCGGCGACTCGGCGTTGAGCAGCGACATGCTGCAGCCACCGCAGCCGCCGGATTGCAGCCACAAGACACGCAGCGCCGTGCTCATGTGGCGATCTCCAGCGGCAGCGTCAGCGTGAACTCGGCACCACCGTCGGCGTGGTTGCGCACCGACAGCCGACCCTGGCACTGCTCGGTCGCGAGGTTGTAGCTGATGTACAGGCCGAGTCCGGTGCCCTTGCCGACGGGCTTGGTGGTGTAGAACGGATCGAACACACGCAACAGTTGGTCGTCGGCGATGCCCGGACCATGGTCGTGCACGCGCACGCTGACCCGGCCATCGACGAGTGTCGCGGCGACATCGATCTGCCGACGGTCGCCGTGTTCGACCGCGTCGGCGGCGTTCTGGATCAGGTTGACGAGGATCTGGTGCACATAACCTTCGTAACCCGTGAGCAGGATCTCGTCGGGCAGTGCGAGGTGCACGTCGGGACGTTCACGGCGCGCCTTGATCACCCAATCGGCAGCCGTGTTGACCACGCGGACGAGATCGAACGGCTGTGGCTGTTGCTGGTTCGGCGTCGAGAAGCGACGCAGGTCGTCGACGATCTCGCCGACACGTTCCGCGCCCTCGAGCGAACCCTCGATCAGTGGCCCGATGTCCTGCAGCAGGCGGTCGATCTTGAGCTCACGTCGCAGGCGTTCACGTTCGTCGGCGTCGACCGTGTCGTGGATCGCGCCGAGATAGGCTGCGAGTCGTTGCTCGTAGCGTTTGAGTGCGTGCATGTTACCGAACACGAAACTGATCGGGTTGTTGAGTTCGTGCGCGACGCCGGCCACGAGCTGGCCGAGCGACGCCATCTTCTCTGACTGCACGAGCTGTGCCTGTGCGGTACGCAGCTGCTCGTGCGTCTCACGCAGGTCCTGGTAGGCACGGCGCAGTTCACCCAGAGGGCGGCCTGTGATCACGAGTCCCGACAGGCGGCCATCGTGGTCGACGCGCGGCGTGCAGTTGATCGCGATCGGCGCACCGTCGCCGTTGATCGTGGCGAGTTCGATTTCGCAGTCGGTGATAGCACCGTTACGGATGTGCTCGGCGAAGTCCTCGGCCATGGCGACATAGTCGGGCATGAACAGTGTCGCCAGCGGACGACCGACAATGTCCTGTGCAGCGCGGCCGATGAGGTGCTCCAGCGCGCCATTGACCTGTTGGATCACGCCACGCGTGTCGGCGACGATCAGCACGTCGCTGATCGACGAGATGACACTCTGGATGAACTGGTGTGCCTCTTCGAGGTTGGCGTTCTTCTGTTCGAGCTCGACCTGGTAGCGCACGATGTCGGCGTAGATGCTGTCCATGCGCTGGATCACTTCGATCCACGCCGATTCGTCGGACAACGCGGCCGGCGTCTCGTTGGCGCGCCGCAACAGTCCGCGAATGTCGTCGTCCATGAGTTGCTCCTTGCCCGGCGATTGCGACCCCGGGTTCACCGCTTACCACCCCGCGCGCCGAGCGATTCCATGCCGTCGATCTTTTCCAGGCCGTAGCGTTCGAGCTTGCTGCGCAGGCCGACGCGCGACAAACCGAGTTCCTCGGCGGCGCGTGTCTTGTTCCAGCGATGACGGATCAGGGTTTCCTTGACGATGCGCGCCTCGAGCGACTCCATGCGTTCCTTGAGGCTGCCGTCGGTGTGACGGATCAGGTGCAGATCATCGACATCGCCGTCGCTGTCGTCGGTGCTGCCGCCTTGAAGGATGCGTGGCGACAGCAGTTCGGCACCGAGCACGTCGTGCTGCGCGAGTACGAGCATGCGCTTGAGTTCGTTCTGCAGTTCACGCACGTTGCCTGGCCAGGGATAGGCCTCGAGACAACTCAATGCCTCGCGGCTGATACCGTCGACGCGCTTGCCGAGCTGCGCCTGCAGTTCGTCGAGCAGGCTGTGGGCGAGCACGGCAATGTCGCCGGTGCGTTCGCGCAGCGGCGGCAGGTCGACGGTGAACGTGGCGAGTCGGTAGTACAGGTCTTCGCGGAATCGGCCGGCGCGCACCTCGGTCTCGAGATCGCGGTTGGTGGCGCTGACGACGCGCACATCGACCTTGCGCCGCGTGTTGCTGCCGAGCGGGCGTATCTCGCCTTCCTGCAGTACGCGCAACAGCTTGACCTGGAACGCCGGCGAGATCTCGCCGATCTCATCGAGGAACACGGTGCCGCCATCGGCGAGCTCGAACAGGCCGACGCGATCGTCGCTGGCGCCAGTGAACGCACCGCGCTTGTGGCCGAACAGTTCGCTTTCGAGCAGCTCGTCGGGCAGTGCGCCACAGTTCTCGGCGACGAACGGGCCATCGCGACGCAGACTGTTGTAGTGCAGTGCACGCGCACACAGTTCCTTGCCGGTGCCGGACTCGCCACTGACCAGCACGTTGACGTCGTACGGGGCGACGCGCCGTACGAGGTCGCACACGCCGTTCATGCAGCTGTCGGCGCCGCGCACGATGCCCTGGTCCCAGTCGAAGCGTTGCTGCAGTACGCGACGCTTCTCCTCGATGCCCTGCGACAAGGTCTGCGGGCGCAGTTTCAACTCGGCCGTCAGCAGGCTGTTCTGACGTTGCAGATGGAACAGGTCGACGGCGTTGCGCAGCTTGAGCAGCAGCTTGTCGGGGTGCCAGGGTTTACTGATGTATTGGTAGATGCCGGCGCGGTTGATGGCTTCGACCAGGTCGCCGGCATCGGTGAAGCCGGAGATGATGATGCGCACGACCTCGGGCCAGCGGTCGCGCACACGACTCAGGAACTCGACACCGGTCTCGTCGGGCATGCGCTGGTCGCACAGGATCGCGTGTACCCACTCGCGTTCGAGCAGTTTCTCAGCGGCCGCCGCACTGTCGGCGGTGAGTACCTCGAACTCCTCTTCGAGCGTGCGCCGCAGCGTCTCCAGCGAGCGCGGCTCGTCGTCGACGACGAGGATGGTCGGCAGATTGGATGTCACACCGCCGCCCCGGTGGCGGCGTCCTTGCGCTTGAGTGCGGGGTGACCGATCAGGCGCGCCTGGCGTGTCGCGCGGATCCATGCATACCAGTCGTCCATACCCTCGCCACTGGTCGCCGAGACAGTCAGTACCTGCAGCCCGGGATTCACGCGGCGTGCGTACTCGATGCACTGTTCGACGTCGAACTGCACATAAGGCAGCAGATCGATCTTGTTCAGCAGCATGAGGTCGGCGGCATGGAACATGTCGGGATACTTGATCGGCTTGTCTTCGCCTTCGGTGATCGACAGGATCGCCACCTTGTGCGCTTCGCCGAGGTCGAACGCCGCCGGGCAGACCAGGTTGCCTACATTCTCGATGAACAGCACCGAGCCATCGTCGGGCTGCAGGTGGTCGAGCGCATGGCCGACCTGGTGAGCGTCGAGGTGACAGCCCTTGCCGGTATTGATCTGGATCGCGCGCACACCCGTGGCGCGGATGCGGTCGGCGTCGTTGCTGGTCTGCTGGTCGCCCTCGATCACACCGAGTGCGAGTTCGTTCTTGAGGTCGCTCAGGGTGCGCGTGAGCAGGCTGGTCTTGCCGGATCCCGGACTGGACACCAGGTTCAACGCGAGGATCCCGTGCTGCATGAGGCGGCCGCGGTTGGCCGCCGCGTAGCGATCGTTCTTGCCGAGGATGTCCTGCTCGATCTGCACCATGCGCGCCTGGCTCAGCCCCGGGGCATGCGCACGTGCGGGACCCTGGCCGTAGTCGTGATCATCGCCGCGTACCTGCACGTCGTGGGCATGGTCGTGATCATGTGCATGCGCATGATGGCCGTGATCGTGATCGTGCGCATGGCTGTGCGCATGTGCGTGCTCATGATCGTGGTGGTGATCGTGGGCCGCGTGATCGTGAGGCTCATGTCCCTCGATCCGCGATTCGCCCTCACCGCAGCCGCAAACCGTACACATCACGCCACCTCCAACTCTCTGATTCGCATCTCGTCACCGCCGGTGACCTGTAATTGATACCCGCCACAACCGGGGCAGGGCGCATGCCGTGCGTCGATCGCCACCTCACCTGCGCATTGCAGGCACCACGCCGTCCCCGGCGTCTCGATGATCTCCAGCCGGCTACCCTCGGCCAGCGTGCCGCGACACACGACGTCGTAGCCGAACGCGAGGGCGGCGGGCTCGACACCGGACAAGGCGCCGATCTCCAGCCACACCGTCTTGACGTGCCCGAAGTGCTGGCGCCGGGCTTCGTCCTCGAACACCTGCAGCAGGCTTTCGCACAGTGACATCTCGTGCATCACGAACCCTCGACGTCCAGTGTATAACCGACGCACGGGTCGATGGCGTGAATCAGCAGTTCGGCCTGTTCGCGCGCGATCGAGGTCTCGCCCTGGACGATTCCGCGCAGGGCCTCCGTCGCCGGGCCCATGGGGCCGAAATTCCACTCTGTCGGCGCCAGTATCCGGTAGCGCGCGATGCGCGTGTCATCGAGCACCACGCGGTGCACGAGACGGCCGCGCGCCGCTTCCACCTGAGCCACGCCATCGCTGGCGGTAACGGTGGGTATCGCCGCCGTGCTCGTGCCGCCGTGCACCGCGATCTGCGCGATCTCGAGCAGACGCGCGACCAGGCGTGGGTAGAGCGCGTTGCCGTACTCGGCGCGCAACGCGTCGATGAGCGGGTGCGCGGCTTGGCGCGCCAGGGCGCCTGTCTCGTAACCGCTGTCGCTGCCGAGCGACGGCGCCGCGATGAAGGCGTCGGCATCGTCGGCGTCGAGGCGCGCCCGCAGCTCGCTGTTGTCCAATGCCGGCAGCATGGGACGACGTGTAGGACCGATCGATCCCCAGTCGCGCCGGCGCACGAAGCGCAGCATGCGCGACGCCGGCGTGTCGCAGTGACGCAGCCAGGCGTCGTGTGCCGACAGATCGTGCATGAGCCACGCCGCCGGATCCTGTGCGAACACCTGGCGGCCGATGTGCTGCGCGATCATCTGCCAGTTTGCCGATTCGTCGTCGCCGGCCGCATTGCGCTGGCGCAAACCGGGCCGCGTGAACACCGTGGAACCGGGATCGATCGCCTGGCGCGTTGCCTGCAGCAGGCCCATGAGGGGCGCCAGTTGCTGCATCGCCGGCTTGTCACCGCAGAAGCGTGGCCAATCGAGCAGCACGCGCCACAGGTGTTCGCGCAACGTTTCCAGCGCGATCAGGCGCTCGCGTGCGCGTTCGACATCGTCGGCAGCGCGTTCGCCCGTGGCCGATTCGACGGCGCGCACGGCGGCAGCGGCCTGTGCCTGGCCACAGATGTTGAACAACAGCGGCAGCAGCGGCAGTGCGTCGTCGATCTTGCGTCCCTCGAAGATGCGCGATGCGGCGAGCGGCCGTGTCGAACGGATCTCGACCTCGCCGCGTGCGGGGGCGAGGTGGATTTCGAGGCGTCCTTCGACCGCACTTTCGCTGGTTGTCATGTCGCGGGTCCGTGATCGTCGCGGCGCCCACCGAGGAAGGCGCGTCGGCTCATCGTGGTCTCAGGCGATGTCGCGGTTGCGTCCGGTGTTGCGACGTCGGGCACGTCATCGCCGTGCCAGCGGCGCGCGACCTCCGCCGCATGCGTGCTGGATTCGAGGTCATGATGCTGCCTGTCGTGCAGCGCGTCGAGTGCGGCGTGGGCGACAGCGACGGCAGATGCCTGATCGGCAATCTCGAGTACGGGCGACAGCAGGGAGCAGGTCTGGTAGCGGCCGGTCGTCTCATCGCCCGCAACCTGGAACACGTAGCGTCCGGAAGCGAAACCGTGGATGCATTCGCTGCCGAGCGGCAGCTCGCGCCAGTCGTCGCCCTGGTCGGGTAGCAGAACGAGGTTCATGAACCATGGCGTGACCAGAACACCGACGATACCTTGTGCCGTGCGCTCGAAGCCGACGACCTCGACGCGCAGCGCGGGATTGACGATCGGCATGTCGCGCATACGCGTGTGTGCGACCTCCTCGAAGTGTTTCACGAGCCCCGTCGCCAATGCCTGCGACTGAAGATCAGTCATCGAGGATCACCATGAACTGTTCACGCGCGCCGTCGCATTCGGGGCAACGCCAATCGGCCGGCAGTGCGCTGAACGGCGTCCCCGCCGGGATCTGCCAGTAGTCGTCACCGAGGCGCGGGTCGTAGACGTGCCAGCACACCTTGCACTCCATGCGTGCGTCGTCGTGCAGGCGCGTGTCGTCGCCGCCGTAGGAGCCCTCGAACGTCTTCATCGTCGTGTCACCGGTACAGGGCGAGGATCTCGCCGAGGCGTTCGGCGCTGTCGGCGATGTCCTCGGCAGCGGCCAGCGCGACCGACGGCACGTCGGTGATCTCGATGGTGTTGAGGATCAGGGCGTCCTGCGAGTTGTAATACTTTATCCACCAGCCGTTGCGCTGTGCCGTGCTGCCGATGCGGCAGTTGCCGTAGCCACGCGACAGGATTGTGACCGGACCGACGCCGAGGCGCTCGCCGAGCAGCATGAGGTCGGCGTCGCTGAGCGGCAGCAGCGACAGGTTGAGGGTGTGTGGCGGATCGCCGTCGCGCCACGACGCAAGACGGTCGGCGAGCTCGACCAGCAGTGCCGGCGCGTTCTGAATCGCCGGGTCGCCACCGTCGCAGGCCGCGTCCAGCGCCGCGGTGGACACCGCGGATGCGGCGTCGCGCACGACCTGCGGCACGTCGCCGACCTCGATCGTATCGCGCGTGATGCGTTGGTGGGCGTCGAGGTGCTGCACCCGCCACACGCCGGCCAGGACCGATTCCTGCGCGCGCACCGGCAGCGCGGCGTCGCAGGCGACGCTGACCTCGCCCTCACCGAGCGCCTGGTTGACGAAGTCGAGGTTGGCGGCGTCGAGGCCGGCGAGGTCGACTGGTGTCGTCGCTGTGCCGCGGCGCCAGCGCTGCAGCGCGTCGAGCACCGTGGCCAGCACCTGCTTGCCGGTGTCGAGCCCGGCAGTGTCCTCCGGTTCGGGCAGCAGCGGCGTGCGGTAGGTGTGCATGCCGGATGGCATGTGCATGTATTCGTACTCATCGTCGCCGGACTGGCTGCCGGCGCCGATGCCGACGATCGGGATGTCGGGAAAACTAGGCATGCGTGTTCTCCAGCGGTTCGTTGACGACGGGGATGCCGACGCCGGGGTTGTGGCGCGGCACGCTGTCGAGGATCTCGCCGATGCGTTCGAGGTACTCCGACCAGTCGCGCACCTTGCTGATCTTGCCGAGGAAACGGCCGTTGCGCAGGAACACCAGGCACGGCCACACGGCGATGTCGTAGCGGTCCTTGAGCAGCGGTTCGAGTGTGCGGTCGACGACCAGCGGCTCGAACTGGCCGCGGAAGGCGCGCGTGAGCTCGGGCAGGATCACGGCGACGTCGTTGGCCTCCGGGTAACGCTGCGGGTCTTCGCTGACGAACAGCGCCAGTGTCGCCTCGCGTGCCAGCGTCGCATCGATGTTGTCGGCGGTCAGCGATGCATAACCATGCTGAGCCGTCAGTTGTTCTATCAGGGGTGAAGACATCGCGTCATGCCTCCTTTGTCAGGTGTTGCAGATGGGCGGGGAGCAGCGGCTCGCGATCGATCAGATCGCCGAACAGGTGGTCGATGTGATGGTCGCCGGCCATGACGCTGGCGACGGCCGCGACCGCGTCACGCATCGTTCGCGCGGTGCTTTCGTCGAGAATCTCGCGTGCACTGCCGAGGAACACGAGCAGCCAGTCGCCGGGCTGCGGGGCACCGACCAGCGTCGTGTCGACCACGCTGCGCTGCGCGCCATCCACGCAGGTCGCGGTGAAGCCGTCGACGGCCACGACCTGCATCGGGATACCGATACACATCAGTGGTTCCTCCGTTTGTCGACCTCGACGCGCAGCGCCTGGGTGCCGAGATCGATCGGCTTGGGATCGAATACCGTCTGCTGGTCGGTGAGTACCCGGTCGTCGCCGAGGCGGCACGCCGCGGCCGCGCTCGGGCGTTGTGCCTCGTAGGTGTCGAGGTCGAGCGGCACGGGGTGCAGGCCCTGGTCGGCAGGTAGCGGCGTTGCGCGTGCCATGGCGACGATGCCGCGCGCGGCGAGCCACGCCAATGCGGCGTCGATCGCGGGTGTGATCTGTGCGCGCACCGGCGGGCGCAGGCTGCCGCCGTAGTCCTCGAGTTCTGCCGGCTGGACACCGACCAGCAGGATCTCGTCGGGGTAGCTGTCGAGCAGCGCAGCCATCGCCAGCACCTCCTGGAACCCGGTCTGGTGCAGGCTCATCTTTTTCGCACCCATGAAACTCGGCACGTCGTCGCCTTCGACGAGTTTCAAGGTGCCGGCCGGCAGGCCGTAGTCGACGGCGTCGAACACCACGAGCACGTCGGCAACCTGGACGTGTTGTACGAGGTAGATGCCTTGCGTGCCGCCGTCGATGAGTTCGACGTTTTCATCGAAGCGGTACTCGCGGTTCAGTGTCTCGACGGCGCGCACGCCGAAGCCCTCGTCGGCCCACAGGACGTTACCGATACCCATGATCGTCACGCGTGGCGTCTTCATCGTCTGTATTTCCTTGTTATCGACTCTCGGCACGTGTGGGCCGAATCGCAAGGAGCGTGCCGAACGGCGGTCGGCGTCTAACACGCTGTTATTGCGCAGGAAATTTTCGCGTCCGTCACATTCCCTTCAATCGTTGGCAAAGTAACTTTCCAGTAAAGTAGTGATTATGGAAAGTAAATGATCGGTTGAGTTGTATCGGCTGCGAAGCCGGGCACCGTGGATGGTGGCCTAGCGGCGGTCGATCGGCATGCCGAAACGGGAACGGGGGTGCGTTGGAAAGGTACTTACCGCTGGCGTGCTGCCGCCGGGTGCTTGGCTTGCGCTCTTATCCCGTCGATGGTGCGGGTTGTGCGTTTAAGTGACTGAATAACGGTAAAAAAGTTTGACTGGCATGGTCCTTGTTAGTGGCCTGGGAGAGCGCCGCGAGAGAACGCGCGAAGCGCCGGGAAACCACGGGAGAGGAGCATGACAGAAACATTCTACGAGGTGATGCGGAGGCAAGGCATAACGCGCCGCAGCTTCCTCAAATACTGCAGCCTGACCGCCGCGGCGCTCGGCCTGGGGCCGGCGTTCGCGCCCAAGATCGCGCACGCGATGGAGACCAAGCCGCGCATCCCTGTGCTGTGGCTGCACGGGCTGGAGTGCACCTGCTGCTCCGAGTCGTTCATCCGCTCGGCGCACCCGCTGGCCAAGGACGTCGTGCTGTCGATGGTGTCGCTGGACTATGACGACACGATCATGGCGGCCGCCGGTCACCAGGCCGAGGCGATCGTGCAGGAGACCATCGACAAGTACGACGGCAACTACATCCTCGCCTGCGAAGGCAACCCGCCGCTGAACCAGGACGGCATGTCGTGCATCATCGCCGGCAAGCCCTACCTCGATCAGCTCAATCACGCCGCCAAGCACTGCAAGGCGATCATCTCGTGGGGATCGTGTGCCTCGTATGGCTGTGTGCAGGCCGCGAAGCCGAATCCGACCCAGGCCGTGCCGATCCACAAGGTGATCCACGACAAGCCGATCATCAAGGTGCCGGGTTGTCCCCCAATCGCCGAAGTCATGACGGCGGTGATCACCTACATGCTGACGTTCGACCGCATCCCGGAACTCGACCGCCAGGGGCGGCCAAAGATGTTCTACAGCCAGCGCATCCACGACAAGTGCTATCGCCGTCCGCATTTCGATGCCGGCCAGTTCGTCGAGAGCTGGGACGACGAAGGCGCGCGCAAGGGCTACTGCCTGTACAAGATGGGCTGCAAAGGCCCGACCACCTACAACGCCTGTTCCACGATCCGCTGGAACGAGGGCACGTCGTTCCCGATCCAGGCCGGCCACGGCTGTATCGGTTGTTCTGAAGACGGCTTCTGGGACAAAGGCTCCTGGTATGCCCGCCTGACCGACATCAAGCAGTTCGGTATCGAGAGTAACGCCGATGCGGTCGGCGGTACCGCGGCGGCCGTCGTCGGTGCCGCCACCGCGGCCCACCTCGGTATCAGTGCGATCAAGCGTGCGCAGCAGAAAGGAGACCAGGAATGAGCGTCAAGCAGACCCCCAACGGCTACAGCCTCAATGACTCGGGGCGGCGCGTCGTCGTCGACCCGGTGACCCGCATCGAGGGTCACATGCGCTGTGAGGTCAATGTCGACGAGAACAACGTCATCCGCAACGCGGTGTCGTCGGGCACCATGTGGCGTGGTCTCGAGGTGATCCTCAAGGGCCGCGATCCGCGCGACGCGTGGGCGTTCGTCGAACGCATCTGCGGCGTGTGCACGGGCTGTCATGCCCTGACCTCGGTACGCGCGGTCGAGGATGCACTGGGCATCCAGATTCCGCCGAACGCCCACCTGATCCGCGAGATGATGGCGAAGACGCTGCAGGTGCACGACCACGTCGTGCACTTCTATCACCTGCACGCGCTCGACTGGGTCAACCCGGTCAATGCGCTCAAGGCCGATCCGAAGGAGACATCGAAGATCCAGCATCTGGTGTCGCCGCATCATCCCATGTCGAGCCCGGGCTACTTCCGCGACATCCAGACGCGCATCCGCAAGTTCATCGAATCGGGCCAGCTCGGGCCGTTCAAGAACGGCTACTGGGACAACCCGGCGTACAAACTGCCGCCCGAGGTCGATCTCATGGCGGTCGCACACTACCTCGAGGCGCTCGATCTGCAGAAGGAGTTCGTCAAGGTCCACACCGTGTTCGGCGGCAAGAACCCGCACCCCAACTACCTGGTCGGCGGTGTGCCGTGCGCGATCAACATGGAGGGCAATCTGTCGGCAGGTGCGCCGCTGAACATGGAGCGGCTGAACTTCGTCAAGGCGCGCATCGACGAGATGAAGACGTTCTGCGACAACGTCTACATCCCCGACGTGCTCGGTATCGCCAGCTTCTACAAGACCTGGCTGTACGGTGGTGGCCATGGTGCCAAGAACGTCATGGACTATGGTGCCTACCCCAAGGTGAACTACGACAAGTCCACCGACCAGCTGCCGGGCGGCGTGATCCTCGACGGCAACTGGAACGAGGTGTTCCCCGTCGATCCGCGTGATCCGGAGCAGGTGCAGGAGTTCGTCGCCCATTCCTGGTACAGCTACCCGGACGAGAAACGCGGCCTGCATCCGTGGGATGGCGTGACCGAGCCGAACTTCGAGCTCGGTGCCAACACCAAGGGCAGTCGCACCAACATCGAGGCACTCGACGAGAGCGCGAAGTATTCGTGGATCAAGGCGCCGCGCTGGCGCGGACACGCGGTCGAGGTCGGTCCGCTGTCGCGCTATACGTTGGCGTATGCGCAGAAGGTCGAATACGTGCAGGAGCAGGTCCACCGCAGTGTCGCCGCGTTCAATCAGCTCGCGGGCACCAACGCCGACGCCAAGACCGTGCTGCAGTCGACGATCGGACGCACGCTGGCGCGTGCGCTCGAGGCGCAGTACTGCGCCGACATGATGGTCGACGATTGGAACGAGCTGATGGGCAACATCAAGGCCGGTGACACGGCGACGGCAAACATGGACAAGTGGGATCCCTCGACCTGGCCCAAGGAAGCCAAGGGTGTCGGCACCGTCGCCGCACCACGTGGCGCACTCGGGCACTGGATCAGGATCAAGGACGGACGCATCGAGAACTACCAGTGCGTGGTGCCGACCACGTGGAATGGTTCACCGCGCGATCCGGCCGGCAACATCGGGGCGTTCGAGGCCTGCCTCATGAACACGCCGATGGAACGTCCCGACGAACCGGTCGAGATCCTGCGCAGCCTGCACAGTTTCGATCCCTGTCTCGCGTGCTCCACGCACGTGATGTCGGAAGACGGTGAGGAACTCACGCGGGTAAAGGTCCGCTGACGCGGAAGGGGACAAGCACATGAACAAGATGAAAATCGTATTGACGATGCTGCTGTTGGGTGCGGGTCAGTTGTTGCATGCCCATCCCGGGCATGGTGTCGAGGGACATGACGCTGGCACCCTGCATCCTATGCTGAGCGGCGAACACGTGGTGCTGATCGCGGTCATCGGTATTGCTGCGCTCCTGCTGCGCGGGTTGCTGCACGACGACGGCAACGACGGGGAGTAACGCTCATGACCACGATGGCAACCAAACCGCACGCCGAACCGGCGATCTATGTGTACGAGGCACCGCTGCGCCTGTGGCACTGGACCAATGCGCTGGCGATCGTCGTACTCGCGATCACGGGTTACTTCATCGCCAGTCCGTTGCCCAGCGTGCCGGGCGAGGCGTCGGACAACTTCCTCATGGGGTACATCCGGTTCGCGCACTTCGCGGCCGGTTACATTCTCGCGATTGCGTTTCTGTTCCGCATCTATTGGGCCTTCATGGGCAACCACCACGCGCGCCAGCTGTTCACGCCACCGCTGTTGTCACGCGAGTTCTGGGACGGCGTATGGCATGAGATCAAGTGGTATGCGTTCGCAGTCAGGGAGCCGCGCAAGTACATTGGCCACAACCCGCTTGCTGTCGTCGTCATGCATTTCCTGTTCTTGTGGCTGCTGGTGTTCATGATCGTCACGGGGTTTGCGCTGTATGGCGAAGGCACGGGCATGGGCTCGTGGCAGTACGAACTGTTCAGCGCCTGGGTCATTCCGCTGTTTGGCCAGAGCCAGGACGTGCACACCTGGCATCACCTGATCATGTGGGCGATGGTCTGCTTCATCATCATCCATGTGTACGTCGCGATCCGCGAAGACATCATGTCGCGGCAGTCACTGGTCAGCACCATGATCAGTGGCTGGCGCATGTTCAAAGACAGCCGCGAGCCGGACGACGGCCACTGAGGTTCCCGCGAAAAGCTGCAGACGTTTCCTCCTGATACGCCCCTGTAGCGAACCTTGACGCCGCCGACCCTTGGGGAAGGCGGCTTTTTTGTGGGTATGGGGGACGGTGTGGTGATTGCCGCTGAAAAGGGGGCAGTCTCTATTTCGACAGGTTCGCGACGTCCGCTCCTGGCCGAATGAAGCCCATGACTCGTCGCATCGCTGCGTCCGCTTTTAAGGCGACTCAGCGGTATCCGGCAGCGGACAGTACATTGGGCCAAGCCTAAGCCGGACCGACACGGCACCAACTCGCGCATCGTCGTGCTCCTGTCGTCTTAGGCAAGCATGCACTGATTCGTCGGCATATTCATGTCTGATTCAGGTGCCTCGATTAACCTGAGATTGAAGACAGGTCGAGCTATCAGCGCCTTCATGAAGGCGCTGTCGAAGAGGAGGGAAATCCGATGCGCAACATCGCAATCGCTCTTTTCTGCGTGCTGTTCGCAAGCGCAGTTGGCGCCGTTGACGGACAGGGGACGTCACGCTTTGAGGAATACGACCAGAACGGGGACGGTCAGATATCGCCCGCCGAGTACGCGACCAGCCGGACCTTTCGGCATGCCGATCGCGCCCAGCAGGGTTTGCCGCTGCGCAACGTGGGTGAACAAGAGCCGTTCGAGGCGCTGGACCAGGACGGCGACGGTAGCGTGAGTCGCGCGGAATTTGCCGCGCATCAAAGTGAGCGTCGCCGCGGTCGCTAGGGCAACGGGTTCGTTGCGGGCGCCCAACAGTGCATGTGTTGGATTGATCGGAAGGCCAAGCCTGACACTGCACCGGCCGAATCTTCGCCGGGCGGTCCCTGTCGGCTCCAGCTGCGTGGATGACGGCGCACGAGGTCCAGCATTGGCCGCTTGCACGCGTTCGACAGATCGCATGAAAGCGGCCATCCGCTATGCGGTGAACAGCCAGGCTCCCAACTATTGCGAGGGAGCTCGGCATGGAAACCAAGCAAACCGAGGAATCCTGGGGCAATGTCGAGCGGGTTGGCCCCAGGCCGCCGTCCCAACCAATTGAGAGCTTCTGGAAAGCTTCGTGATGTAGATTCGGCTCGATGACGAACGCCGGCGCCATTGATTGGCGATGCTGAACGTTACTGCCGAAGGCAAGCACCGCTGTTGCGGACTTTTCCGATCATCCGTTCGTGAAGTGATACGCGATCGGAATGTCTACGACTGGGTCCCGCATTCGCTGCGTCGCAAGAGAGCGAAGCGGGTAGGCCGGCAGGTTCCGTATTCCGGTTGCGTTCAGCGCCTATTCGGCCATGCCGAGTTGCAGGGCAGCGTCGAAATCGGACTCGTCGTGCAGTTTGCTGCAAGGTCTATACTCCTTGGCAAAAAGCGGCCCAGGCGTAATCCGCTTACGTTTTCGCCAGTCGACGATGCACTATGGCTTCGCCAGGAGGCAGCCGACATGCATGAGACAAGCAGTGCGAATCGGTGCGATCCCTCCGATCGACGAACCTGGTCCATATCGGCAAGAAACCTGTC
>JAGRHA010000047.1 GCA_020445205.1 Gammaproteobacteria bacterium | reverse complement strand
GTAGTTGCGGCGCGTTCAGTCACCGAAACGCATCGAGTAGTCGGTGGCCTTCACGTCTTTGGTCAATTCGCCGACCGAAATGAAATCCACGCCGGTGGCGGCGATCGCGGCCACCGTGTCGATAGTCACACCACCTGACGCCTCGAGCTGTGCGCGCCCGGCCGTGTAGGCCACGGCCTCGCGCAGCAACGCCAGGTCGAAGTTGTCGAGCAGGATCCTGAGCGCGCCGGCATCGAGCGCCTGGCGCAATTCATCGAGCCCTTCGACCTCCACCTCGATCATCGTGCCGGGTCTCGCCGATGCCAGCGCCGCCTGCATTGCCGCGGCGATCGAGCCGGCCGCGCGGATGTGATTTTCCTTGATCAGGATGGCGTCGTAGAGGCCGACGCGATGGTTGCTCGCGCCGCCGCAACGCACGGCATACTTCTGCGCCAGACGCAGACCCGGCAGCGTTTTGCGTGTATCGAGGATGGTCGCGCGGGTGCCGGCGACAGCATCGACGAAGCGCGCCGCCGCCGATGCCGTGCCTGACAGTGTCTGCAGGAAATTGAGCGCAGTGCGCTCGCCGGTCAGAACGGCGCGCGCCGGACCACGCACGCTGCACACCACGTCGCCCGATCGCAGTCTCGCACCATCGTCGAATGCCCATTCGGTGGTGATGGCGACGTCGAGCTGAGCGTACACCTCGTCGAACCACGCCCGCCCGCATAACACTGCCGGCTCACGTACCAGCACGCGTGCCAGCGCCTGCTCCTCGGCCGGCACCAACGCCGCCGTCAGATCGCCCGCGCCGACGTCTTCGACCAGCGCCACAGCGACCTGGTCGCGGATCGACCGCGCATCCGGGCCGTGCATGCTCAACGTACGCCGAGCAACTCGACCTCGAACACCAACGTGGCGTTGGGCGGTATCACACCGCCGGCGCCCTGTGCGCCGTAGCCGAGATGGGCCGGGATCGTCAGTTTGCGCCGACCACCGACCTGCATGCCGGCGACGCCTTCGTCCCAACCACGGATCACCATGCCGCGGCCGAGCGAAAACTCGAACGGTTGTCCACGATCGACGCTCGAATCGAACTTGCTGCCATCGGTGAGCCAGCCGGTGTAATGCACGCTGACACGCTGGCCCGCCTGGGCGGTCGCACCGTCTCCAACGGCGAGGTCTTCGTACTTCAACCCGGAGTCCGTGATCTGTTCCGCCATGCTTGCTGCTCCTCGCTGTCTTGGTATACGCAAAGAAAACCGCCGGCACTGGGCCGGCGGAGGGATTCTACTGCATTGCAGGCGGGATTCGCCTGTCGCGTTCAGTCGGGTTTCTTGTCCGCGTCGGTGTCGCGAAGCGCGCCGAGCATGGCTTCGAGTGCGCGATCCATCAGCGGCTTGTTGACGTCCTCGAGGATGTGTCCACTGCCGTCGCGGAACAAGGCGGCGACTTCGTGCAGGTGCATCTCTGCGACCTTCATGCCCTTGCGGTTGACGAAGATGCAGTTTTCTGTGACGCCGCTGCGCCACGACAGCTTGCCGCGTTTCATGCCGTCGTCACTCTGCCATTCGATCCACTGGCCGACCGCGAGGGTGCGCGCGCGTTCGAGAAACTCGTCCTCGATCCGTTCCTGCTCCACGCCGACGTTGGCCAGTGTGACTTCGGGGATGACTTCGTCGACCTCGGTACTGACGCTCGCATCACTCTCGCCACGCAGTGCGGCGATATGACAGGCCTGAAGGTCTTTGAACAGCTGCGATGCACGATGCTGATCGAACGAGATGTTGTTGAGCCCGTCCCGCAGCTTTTTCAGCAGGTCGGGAATGGCTTTGAGCAAGCGCTGCCGTTCGTTCGGGTCGACCTTCGGCTGAATGCTCCAGATCAGCTCCTCGACGGCCGCGAAGGCATGCTTCCAGGCGACACTTTCCTCGCCCTCACGCAGGTAGGCGAGCAGCATCACGTCGTGCCAGCCTTCGCGCAGGATGTTGACCACCGCCATCGGCAGCTCAGGATTGGCGACACGAAAGTCGTTGAGCACCTGGGCGACGCGCCGACGCGCGACCAACAGCTGCTCCTGACCACGCGTCACCTGATTGATGCGTTCCTCGGCGACCTCGGCACCGCGCGCTTCACGCTCGATGAAATTCGAGAAATCGTCGTAGACCTGGGCAAACAGGCCGACGTCATCGCTGAATTCGCTGAGGATGCGTGTGACCACGGATTCGATACGGCCGTACAGCGACTTGGCCGAACGGTCGCCGTCGTCGACCCAGCCCATGGCGGCACGCGCCAGGGTGTTGAGCAGGCGACGCGCCGGGTGCTGCTTGTTATTGAAGAAGGTGCGATCCAGCACTGCCACCTTGAGCATCGGGATCTGCAAGCGGCCAAGCAGCGCCTTCATCGCATCCGGCACGTTGCCGTCGTCGAGGATGAAGTCGAACAACATGCCGATCACGTCGATCACGTCCTGGTCGACCTGATTCAGGCGACGTACCGGCGCCTCGGTCGAACCCATATCGAGCTGGCGACCGAGGTTCAACAGCATCTCGGTCTGCAGCTGCTGGATCTCGCGCGGGCTGACGGGCGATTCCACCGACGCTTCGCGTTGCAGGCTGTTGAGTGCATCGACCAGCTCGCCGGAATTCACCGAGGGCAGATGGCCGTATTCGCTGCCGTCGCCACCCGGCAACCGACGCGAATACAGGCTGGCCGCCCCGTGCTGACGACGCGCCGACAGCAGTTGCCCCAGCATGCCAAGGATCTGCTCCTGGCTCACCTCTTCGGCGACATACTCGCCGGCCGCCGGCGGCGGCGCAGGCGTGCCTTCGGCGGCCTGCCCCGACTCCTGGCGCGCCCGCTGGATCGACGGCGCGACGGGATTGCGGCGTACACGCTGCACGATCTTCGGCAACACGCCGGCCTCGACCAGCACGTCGTTGAGATCGTCGTAGAGACCGCCCACGTAAGCCATGACGTAGCGGTCGAACATCTTGAACACGACCAGACGCACGCCGAGGTCGCCGCTCCACACGCGCATCGCTTCGCGGAATCCCTCGGCGAGCGAGAACGGACCGATCGGGTTCTGTCGTGTACTGAGATCCGGCACACCGACCAGCTGTGCAAAGCGCATGTTCAGTGCGAACAGTTCGCGGTGGTAGCGATTCTCGGCTTTCGACACCATGCCGCTGACGGCGAGATTCTCTTCGAGCTCGTCATTCTCGACCAGACTCATCTCATCGTTGGCCAGGTCTCCCGCCTCGGTCGTCGCAGCCGGCAGCGGATGCAGCCAGAAATCGTCGTAACGGGTGAGCTGGCCCTTGAAAAAGCCCTGTTCGATCTGCTCGCGCAGCTTGCGCAGCTCGCGCATCGCGTCGAAATAGCGCGTCTGCAGCATGTCGCTCGTGGACTTGTCGGCGAGCTGGTAGAGCTCGTCGTCGATGTGTTCGAACAGCTCCTGCATGAGGCGCGGCAACGTGTCCGCAACATGGCGTCGGCAGTTGGCGACGAGCTCGTGCGTCCGCGCATCGGCGATGCGCCGGCGGTTGCCACCAAGCCCTTGATCGAAGGAAATAACGTTGTCGCGCACCATTTACCAACCCCAGGGACAGTTGCTTCCGAATTCCACGTCCTTGATGGCAGGTCTATCGGCAATTCTTGGGGTGCCTGGAGTCGCCATCAGTGACCGCCGTCACGCTTTTCGCAGCGTCCGGAGGCAGCGCGCTGAACGGCGGTGACCGCAGTCACACAAAACCGGGATTCTGCAGCCTCCGCATCGTCACCTGTCATCCTGTCCCGCAAATTCGCCTTGCATGCCGCCGCAGGGATTGACCGTACCGGGCTCTTGCAAGCAATGGTACGGTATCGCCTGTGACCCGTTTTGCCAATCGGAATCTCATGCCCGAGACCCACCCAGACGCCGAGCGGAATGCGCTTCCGCAGTTGACGCAATTCGACTTCCACAGCCACCTTGCGGATACCCGCGGCGTCGTGCTGGTGGCGTTCTCCCGTGCCGGCTGCGGAAGCTGCCGCCACTTGCACAGGGTGTTCGATGAACTGCGGCGTTCGTGCCCGGAATGGCACCTGTACGAAGTCGATGTAGAACGCGAGCCCGGGTTGGTAAACGAGTTCGAAGTCTTTCATTTACCGGGTGTTTTTTTGTTTCACGACGGTGAATTCCACTGTCCGCTCGTAGCCGAGGCGAACACCGCGGCGATCGTCGGT
>JAGRHA010000352.1 GCA_020445205.1 Gammaproteobacteria bacterium | reverse complement strand
TAGCTGGCACCCGCACCGATCGCGTCGCCCGGCGTCATGATGCGCTTCTGGTCATCGAGCGAAGCCCCCGCGGGCCGCACGCCGGGCGTCACGAGGCGGAAATCCGCACCGCGTTCGGCGCGCAGCGCCGTCACCTCGAGCGGTGAACAGACGACGCCGTCGAGGCCGCTGTCTTCGGCCAGCGCGGCGAGCCGGCGCACATTGTCGGCGGGGCTGCCGCTGTAACCGACCTCGGCGATGTCCTGCTCGCCGAGACTCGTGAGGATGGTCACGCCGATCAGCAGCGGACGCTGCGTGCGCTGCGCCAGGCGCTCGGCCGCAGTGCTCATCATTCGGCGACCACCCGAGGCGTGCACGTTCATCATCCAAACGTCGAGATCGGCTGCGGCATCACAGGCCGCAGCCACGGTATTCGGGATATCGTGAAACTTGAGATCGAGGAACACCTCGAAACCCATCGCCCTGACCCGCTCGACGAACGCCGGCCCGGTGCGCGTGAACATCTCCTTGCCGATCTTGGCGCGGCACTGCGTCGGATCGATCCGCGACAGCAGCGCCAGAGCGGGTGCGGTATCGGCAAAGTCGAGCGCCACGATGACGCGGGGATCGTTTCGGGTCATGTCGTATCCTGTCGCCGTTTACGGCTCTGTTTCACAGGCGGGCCGGCGCTTGATCGTGCTCCAGCGCCGGCAGCTGGGACACTGCCAGTGCAGTGTCTTGGCGGCAAAGCCGCAGTTGTTGCATTGGTAGATCGGCCGCTGGTCGAGCAAGCGGCGGATGTGCGGTCGCAGCCCCTCGAGGAATTTGACGGATTGCGCGTCAGGCATGCGCGCGTTGAGTTCGATGCTGCGCAGCAGCAGCGCCAGACTCGGTTCGCGGGCGAGTTGATCGGCGAGGAAATCCGCTGCCGCCGCTTCACCCTGCTGTTCGATCAACAGATCGACCATGGCGAGCTCGGCACCCGTGCCCGGACGCTGACCGACGATCTCGCCGAGCAGCGTCTTGAGCTCTTGCAGATCACCGAGATGGCGGAAATTGCTCACAATCTCGGGCAGGACCTCGGGCAGGTAGTCGGCATCCTGCTCTGCGGTCTGGCGTAGTATTTTGATCGCCCCGCGATAGTCGCCCTGCGCCGACGCGAACTGTGCTTGCAGGTGGTTGGCGCGCACGCAGCCGCGGTAGGTCGACAGCGCCTTCTTGAGATAGCCCAGCGCATCCGCACCGCGTCCCTGCACGCGCGCGGCCAATGCGAGTTCACAGTAATAATGTGATTTCTGCAGCATCATCTTGCTGCCCGTGATCGACTCGAGTTCGTCGGCGACGTCGAGACAGGCCTTCCAGTCGCGCTCCTTCTCGTAGATCACCAGCAGGTTGCTCAACGCCTGCTTGACGTGGAGCTTGGTTTCCTTGAGCTCGCGGAACAGATTCTCGGCACGGTCGTACAAGCCCGCACGCATGTAGTCCTGGCCGAGTTCGAGCAGCGCCTGCGCGCGTTGCTCGCGCGTCAGCGCCGGCCGCGCGATCAGATTCTGATGGATACGGATCGCGCGCTCGACCTCGCCACGGCGGCGAAACAGATTGCCGAGCGCGAGATGTGTCTCGACCGTGTCGCTGTCGACTTCGAGCATTTCGACGAACGCGTCGATCGCCTTGTCCGGCTCTTCGTTGAGCAGGTGGTTGAGACCGCGGAAGTAGACCGGGTTGGTCTCACAGCCCTGCGGCACTTTTTCCTTGCGCGCACTCCGCCGCGCCGCCAGCCATCCGGAGGCGGCCGCCACAGGCAGTAGCAGCAGCAATAGTTCCTGCACCGTGTCAGCGTCCCTTGATGGGCATGGCGCGCAGATTCTTGACCTCTTCGCTCACCAGGCGGGTCTTGCGCTTGAGGTCGGCGTTCTCTTTCTTCACCCGCATGAAATACACCATGCCGGCGAGTCCGCCGAGCAGAATGCCGCAGCCCAGCGCCAACAACAGCAGCAAGGACAGCGGCAATTCGGGCGTGATGAAGTAGAGATCGACCTTCACCGGCGCGTCGTTGATGATGGCAAAACTCGCGCCGACCAGCATGAAAACCAGCAGCAACAGCAACTTGACGATAACCACGAGCAAATCCCCCAAAACCCTTGCGTGCGCGATGCGCGCCAATGATAGCAAGTTGGGCGGACAACCATGCGTTGACGCGGGCGGTAGAACCCGCACCTGGGCTCAGGCGAACAGGTCGACCAGGCTGCTGGCGTGGACGATGCCTTCGGGCAGCTGCAGTGGCCCGGGTTCGCTGTCGTCCATGGCCGACGACAGACCGTTTCCGTGCGCATGCCCGTCGGCCGCCGTGCCCGACGAGTCGCCGCGCCCCGCAGACGGATCGCCGACGTCGGCACGCACGAGCTGCAAGGATGCATCGTCGAACATCTCACGCAGACGCGGGATGGCGGCTTCCAATGCTTCCCGCGTTGCCGCGTGCTGCGCGATGAACGCGACGCTGGACTGGTCGTTGGTGACGCTGATGCGGATCTCGAGCGGTCCCAGCTGTGGCGGATTGAGCTTGAGACGTGCGAACTGGTGGTCGCCCTGGGTCATCCACAGCACGCGCTCACCGACGGCATCGGGCCAGCCACGTGAGCCGACTTTTTCGGGTACGGGCATGTCGAGCAGATTGGCCGCGAGCTGGGTCGGTAGCGTGGCCTGCGCCGCAGTCGTCGCATGGGCCGGCGCCGGCGCCGCCATGGCGGCAGGTGCTTGCGCCGTCGCTGCCGGGTCCACGGCAGCCGGTGCCGGCTGCCCAAGGGAACGCGCTGCCGCCGCGATCACGGCGCCAGTGACCGACTCGCGGCCCTGCTTGGTCACCTCCGGGGTCTCGGTGGACTGCGACAAGAAGGTTTCCAGCGACGCCGTTTCACCCTCGGTGGTGGCATCCGACAGGAGCAGGTTTGCCGCCTGCGGCAAGCTCATGCCGCTTTGCAGCATCTCGTCGAGATGCATGCTGACATCCGGTGGCAGTAGCGCCAGCAGTTCTTCGAGGGCCGCGGCAAAATCGCCCGAATCGGTGCTCTGCCCTTGGAACAGCAGCGAAAAGATCTCGCCGCCCGCACTCCGTGCGACACCCTGCCCCTGGCCGAATCCCTGCATTCCGGAGCCCAGCAACGCCAACTGAAACATACGTCTCTCCCGACCCCAATGAATCGTCACCCGAAGTCGAAGCAGGCTTTGTGCCAGTGCGTAAGACCGCGCGCGTCGTGCCTTTGTCGGCCACGCCCGATCCGGTAGGCTGCGCGACATCGTCCCACCACGGAGTAGATTCCCATGCATGAACTCGACCAGCGCGTTGTCGCGATCACCGGTGCCGCCGGCAATCTCGGGCGCGCCGTCGCCCAGGCCTTTGCCGCGCACGCCACCCACCTGGCGCTGCTCGACCGCGACCTCGCCGGCTGTACGGCAACTATCGAGCAGTGCAGCGGCCAGGCATCGGCACGGGCTTTCGAGGTCGATCTGTTCGACCCCGCGTCCGTCGACCGCGCGATGGCGCAATTGCTCGACACCTTCGGCCGCATCGATGTTCTCGCCAACATCGCCGGCGGCTTCACGATGGGACCACTGCTGCAGGACACGCAGGATCGCGACTGGGAGTTCATGATGAACCTCAACGCGCGCAGCGTTTTCTATACCTGCCGCCGCGTCATCCCGTCGATGCTCGACAACGGCTTCGGGCGGATCATCAATGTCTCGGCGCGCGCGGCGGAACAGGGTAAGGGGCGCATGGGCCCGTATTGCGCCTCCAAGGCTGCCGTGATCACCCTGACCGAGTCGCTCGCGGCGGAGAACAAATTCGCCAACATCAATGTGAATTGCATCCTGCCCGGTACGATCGACACCCCGCAGAACCGCGCCGACATGCCGGATGCCGACTTCGACAAGTGGGTGCCTCCGCAAGCACTTGCCGACGTGGTGCTGTTCCTCGCGTCAGACGCCGCGCGTTGTGTGAACGGGGCCGCAATCCCCGTCTATGGCCAGAGCTGAGCGCAGCGTTGGCGGGCAAGCCGCGTATCATCGACATCCCGTGTGAGCCGCGACAGGCCGTCGCCGTAGCGGCGGCACTGCGCGCGTACGTCGATGCCGCCTATCCGCGTGGTGGTTCGGAGTGCGCGCGAGTCGCGCGCGAAGCCTTGCTCGACACGGCGGGACGGATCGCGGCTCATGCCGGCGGTGCGTTGCCATTGCGCAGACGCATGTTGCCGCAGCTGCGTGCCGCGTTAACCTGGACGCTTAGCGAGCAGGGTCCCGCGGCGCTAGAATGGCAGACGGACCTGGAAGCAGTGCTGGAAGAAATCCAATAAACAAGCTGCCACACGGGTTGCACGACGAAAGGAAGCCGGTGCGCAAGCCAACGACCGGCATGCTCAAAACGGGCCCTCACGGGCTTCACATTGCTACTGGGGAGAGAAGTTCATGGCGATGTTGGAAGAATTCAAGAAGTTTGCAATGCGCGGCAATGTCGTCGACATGGCCGTCGGTATCATCATCGGTGGCGCGTTCGGCACCATCGTCAAGAGCCTTGTCGATGACGTCATCATGCCGCCTATCGGTCTGCTGCTCGGCGGTGTCGATTTCACCGACATCTTTTTAACGCTGAAAGATGGCGCGACAGCCGGACCCTACGCTTCGCTCGAAGCCGCCAAAGCAGCGGGCGCCGTCACCCTGAACGCCGGTTTGTTCGTCAACAGCGTGATCAGTTTCCTGATCGTCGCGTTCGCTGTCTTCATGCTGATCAAGGGTATGAACTCGCTCAAGGCGAAAGAGGAAGAGCCGCCAGCGGAACCGAGTGAGAAAAACTGCCCGCACTGCTGCACGCCGATCCCGATCAAGGCAACGCGTTGCCCGCACTGCACCAGCGAATTGAGCTGATCGATCCGCGCACAGGCAATATCCTTATTGCCGCGCAAACACAAACCCCGGTGCTGCCACCGGGGTTTTTCGTTGCTGTCACACGGCGCCTGCGGGCCGGTTCTCATTCACCGCTGTGGCATCACCACGTCATTCTCCGGTGATGATGCGCCGCGGATCGTCGACACGCTGCCATTCCGCGCGCGTGATCCGATAGTCATCGTCTTCCACTCGCCAGTCGAGGTCGAACCGATAAAGATCGGCCTGCAGACTGATCAGGGCCTGCAGCGATTCGACCGGCACACCGGTCATCGCCACATACACGGTGCTGCGTGCCGTCGACGCATCACCCGGCGCCTCGATAGGTCCGAAATGGGTGAACAGATACACGACGCGGTGACGCAAGCGGTAAGCAAGCACCGACTGCACGGCCGCGCGCCTGTCCGCGTGGTGAGTGTCACGGTAGTCGACGACCAGGCAATCGCGCAGCGCCGTCAGGTCGCGTGATTCGACGGCATCGACGCACATGCTGACGCGTGCGCGAACGCGCGCCTCCGGTGATGTGTCATCGCCGCAAGCGGTCAGTAGGGCAACGGCGATCACGAGCAGGACGGCCGCCAGGTGACGCTGCCGCCGACGCCCGTGGCGGGCGCATTCAGCGTAGGCCGAGCACATCCTGCATGTCGTAACGACCCTGTGCCTGGTCGACGATCCAACGTGCGGCACGCACGGCACCACTGGCAAAGGTCATGCGGCTCGAGGCCTTGTGCGCGATCTCGACGCGCTCTCCCTCCGTGGCGAACCATACGGTGTGCTCACCGACGACATCGCCGGCGCGGATCGTTTCGAAACCGATGGTCTGCCGTTCGCGTGCGCCCGTCTGTCCCTCACGGCCGTACACCGCGACTTGTTTGAGATCGCGCCCCAGCGCATCGGCGACGACCTCGCCCATGCGTAGTGCCGTGCCCGATGGTGCGTCGACCTTGTGACGGTGATGCGCTTCGATGATCTCGATGTCGGCATCGTCACCCATGACGCGTGCAGCGATCTCGAGCAGTTTGAAACACAGATTGACACCGACGCTCATGTTGGGCGCGAACACGATACCGATATCGCGACCGGCGTCGTCGATCGTCGCCTTCTGCTCGTCGCTGAGGCCCGTGGTACCGATGACCATCGCCTTGCCGTGTTTACGGCACACATCGAGGTGCACCATGGTCGCCGTGGGGCCGGTGAAATCGATCACCACATCGAAATCGTCGACGACCTTGGTAAGACTGTGCGACACCAGCACACCGAGCTTGCCGATGCCGGCCATTTCACCCGCGTCGACACCGACGAGTGACGAATCCGGCCGCTCGGTCGCCGCCGCCAGCACGACACCTTCTGCCGCGTTGACCGCCTGGATCAAAGTCTTTCCCATGCGCCCGGCGGCGCCAACGACTGCGATTCGGATCATGCCCTTGGTGATTCCCATGCTCTACGCCTTGCGGCTGGAAGAGCAATGTTAGCAGGCTGCCCGCGGCAACACTGCCTGCATCGCCTGACCACGGTGTTGACCGGACTTCGATGTCGAGAACACCGCGTCGAGGCGCACCGGGCGACACCACCATCGGTGGATCCCCAAGGCGGCACCTGCTGTCAGATATCGGTGAAAAAACTCTTTACGCGATCGAGCCACGAATGCGCATTCGGGCTGTGCTTCGAGCCCCCCCCCTGTAGCGAGGTGTGAAGCTGTTTGAGCAGATCGCGCTGGTGCTCGGTCAACTTGACCGGCGTCTCGACCACCACGCGGCAGATCAGATCACCCTGCGGACCGCCACGGACGGGTTTCACGCCCTTGCCACGCATGCGGAACATCTTGCCGGTCTGCGTGCCTT
>JAGRHA010000351.1 GCA_020445205.1 Gammaproteobacteria bacterium | reverse complement strand
TCGTGCTCGCGGCAGCGCCGATGGACGCCTACGACGAGCATTCACAACAGCTGCTGCGCGCCTACCTCGACACCGGCGGCGCGCTGTTCTGGCTCGCCGATCAGACACTGCCGTCACTCGGCGAAGCACCGGCCGCACTCGGCCACCTGCCGGGCGTCGTCGTCGACGCGGCCGCGGCACGCTACGGTCTGCCGTCACCGGACAACGCAATCGTCGACAGCTACCCGGCGGTGCTCGGCACGACGTTGTCCGGACACAGCGTGCTGCCGCAAGCGCACGCCCTGCACTGGGACGACGGCGCCGGCTGGCGGCTGGTCGGACGCCTGCGCAACAGCGCCCAAAGTTGGAACGAAACCGGCGCGTTGCGCGGCGATGTGGCACGTGACCCGAGCCAGGGCGAACAAGCGGGACCGCATACCGTCGGCTTGCTATTGCAGCGCGACGGCGGCGCCTCGGCGGCGCGTGTCGCCATCATCGCGAGCGCCGGCTTCGCAGCCAATTCCCAGATCGGGCGTGGCGCCAACCTCGCACTCGCAGTTGCCGTGATCAACTGGCTGAGCGGCAACGACCGCCTCGCCGCGCCGGCGGCGGCCGCCGATCTCGAGCTCACCTGGTCGGCACACACCGGCGCCGTGCTGGCGATCGTCGCCATGGCGCTGCTGCCAGCCGCGTATCTGGCCATCGGGCTATGGATTCGCGCCCGCAGGCGTCGCGCATGACATCCTGGCGCCGCATCAATCTATTGCTCGCCGCCTATGTCGCACTGCTGGCCGCCGTGTGGTTCTGGCCCGCTGGCGACGACGCGCCGCTTCCGCCGTTGACGGATATCGACGTCGCGGCGGTGTCGACAATCCGAGTCGAACGCGGGAACCGTCTCGTGATGGCCTTCGAACGCCAGGGATCGACCTGGAACATGAGTTACCCGCACACAAGCCCTGCCGTGGCCCAGCGTGTGACGCGCCTGCTGGCGATCGCGCAAGCGCCGGTGTGGCAGCACCTGCCAGCGGACGCCACAGCGCAGCGTTTCGGCCTCGCCGCGCCCACGACCACGGTGCAGTTCGACACCACGCGCATCGGCTTCGGCGACCACGAGCCGTCACAGCGCGCACGCTACGTCGCCGTCGACGACGCGATCGCCGTCATCGACGATCTGTATTTCAACCTCACGATGTTGCCGCCCGCGCACTACCTGCCGACGGAACCGGGGCGATGAACGCGTATTTCGGCGTCGACTATGCCTGAGCTGCCCGAGGTCGAAACCACTTGCCGCGGTATCGCGCCGCATATCCAAGGGCACAGGGTGTCCGGGGCGATCGTGCGCGACGCGCGCCTGCGCTGGCCGGTGCCCGACCTCGCGACACGGCTGACCGGCCACATCGTGCGACACGTCGAGCGGCGGGCGAAGTACCTGCTGCTGCGCTTCGACCACGGCACGTTGATCATCCACCTCGGCATGTCGGGGAGCCTGCGCATCCTGCCGGCCGCGACCCCACCGCGCCGGCACGACCACGTCGACCTGCTGTTCGGCGCCCGTTGCCTGCGCCTGCATGACCCGCGGCGGTTCGGGGCGGTACTGTGGACCGCCGATGACCCCATGCGGCATCCACGACTCGCCGAACTCGGCCCCGAACCGTTGTCGGAAGGCTTCGATGGCGGCTACCTGCACCGCTGCGCCGCGCGCCGTCGTGCGCCCATCAAGTCACTGATCATGGATGGGCACACCGTCGTCGGCGTCGGCAACATCTACGCCAGCGAAGCCCTGTTCCTCGCCGGCATCCATCCCGCACGTGCCAGCCAACGCATCTCCGCCGCCCGCCTCGATCGCCTTGCCGCAGCCGTGAAACAGGTTCTGGCCCACGCGATCGAACGTGGCGGCACGACGCTGCGTGACTTCCTCAACGAATCGGGAGAACCCGGGTACTTCGCCCAGGAACTGTTCGTCTACGGACGCGCGGGCGAGCCCTGCAAGGTCTGCGGCACGCCGATCGCAACGCGTCAGATCGGCCAGCGCGCCAGCGCCTATTGCCCACACTGCCAGCACTGAAACGGCACAGGCACACCGCGCAGCCTACAATCGGCGGCACCAGGCAGCGCGATATGCGGAAATGCGAATTTGTTGCGCTTATACTCCGCGACTGAAACATAACAATGGTAAACACAGGAGGAGTCGATGTTGGAGCAGACACGGAGGGCGGGGCGTATCGCGACCCTGCTCGCAACGGCCCTGGTCGCGACGGCGGCACAGGCCATCGACGGCGATGCGGAACGTGGCAGAGTCAAGGCCAATACCTGCCTCGGCTGCCACGCCATTCCCTCGTACTCGAACGCCTACCCGAACTATCACGTACCGAAGGTCGGCGGTCAGAACGAGGAGTACCTCATCTCCGCGCTGCTGGCCTACCGCAACGGTCTGCGCGCGCACGAGACGATGCACAACAACGCCTTGTCGCTGTCCGACCAGGACATCGCCGACATCGCGGCATTCTTTTCCAAGGCGACGCGATGAAAGGGGTGGGTAGAATGAAAACGACAGCATGCATCGTCATCGCGGCCAGCTTGTTCGCCGCACCCGTGATCGCCGGTGGCAACGCCAACGCGGGCAAAGAGAAATCACAGGTCTGCGCGGGATGCCATGGCGCCGATGGCAACGCCACGGTGGGTGCCAACCCGCGTCTCGCCGGACAGTACGAGTCTTACCTTTATCGGGCGCTAACCCAGTACAAGAGCGGTGCACGTAAGGACCTTCTGATGGGTGGCATGGTGGCCAACCTCAGCGATCAGGACATGCGTGATCTCGCGGCATGGTTCTCGAGCCAGGACGGTAACACCCTGAGCGTGCTGCCCGAAGAAGACTGACCCGGGCGGTCTCGGTGCATGCACCGCGCGTGCACAAGGGCGATGCGACACCCGCAGCGTGTCGCCGCCCTCGCGAGCGGAAAGGGCGACCCGGCGGTCGCCCTTTTTCGTTTATTCCGGATCCGTCGTGCCGTAGTAGCGCGCGAGCTGTTTGATCTCCTGGTCCGTGAGCTTGTGCGTCACACTCTGCATGCGCACGAACAGGTCGTTGGCTCGCTCTCGCTGCTTGAACGCCTGCATCGTGTTCTCGAGGTACTGGCGGTTCTGACCTTTGAGGATCGGCGCCACCTCGATATTGTTGTCTTCCTCGACGATCTCTTCGTTGTGGCAGCTGTCACAGACCTTGACCACCAGCGGCGCATCGCCGCCGACCATTTGCGGGCGCTCCTGCTGTTGATAGAAGGCAGCGAGGTGGATCATGTCCTGTTCGTCGAGCTTCTTCGCCGCCTTGGTCATGTCTTCTTCCTCACGTCTGCCGATGTGGAAGTCCGTGAGCTGCTTGTACAGGTAGGTCGCACGCTGTCCGGCGATCGTCGGGATCTCGGCATCGTCACTGACACCGTCTTCGTTGTGGCATTTCTTGCAGCGGTTCTGCGCGGCGATCTCCTCGCCTGTTTTGGCGTTACCGCTGGCCACCAATGCGAATTTCTCACTGGTCCATTTGAATTTGTCCGGCTGGTCCGCGGCGATGGCCGACGATGTGGTAACGATCAGCAACGCGGCCAGAGTGAGCGCATGACGCATTGGGTTGTCCTCCTGTGAATGGTCGCTTGTTGTTATCTTGTCCGCGCCGCTGTTCGACGCAGAAGCGGGGGGAAGTATAACCAAATCAAATGATTCGATCGCGCCGCGCGATATCGCTAGGGTGCCTGTCGACGCGCCGCTGCCCCGATGACCTGCCGGCGCGCGCCATCGAACAAGATGGCCTGACCGATGCCCCGCGGGTCCGCAGCCGCATCGACGGCCCCCGAGGCGAGATCCCAACGCACGACCTGCATGTTGCCGTAGGGACGATCGAGTTGGCGGATCGCGTGTCCGCGACGCTGCAGCTCCTCGACCACGGCGGCATCGAGTGCATCAGGCTCGATATCGATACGATCCGGCAGGTACTGATGGTGGAAACGACCACGCGCCACGATCGTGCTCACAGGTTCACCACCGTCTGCGGCCAGGATGCCCTGCAACACCATGCTGATGATGCGCGACCCACCGGGTGTACCAAGAATCGTCACCACATCACCCACTTCGTAAAAGGTCGGCGACATACTCGACAACATGCGCTTGCCCGGGGCGATCGCGTTGGCATCGTTCCCCACGAGACCGTAGACATTCGCAACCCCCGGCTTGGCGGAGAAGTCGTCCATCTCGTCGTTGAGCAACACGCCCGTATTGCCGGCGACGAATCCACTGCCGAACGGATAATTGATACTCAGCGTCGCCGCGACACGGTTGCCTTCGCGATCGAGGATCGAGAAATGGGTCGTGTCCTGGCCTTCGCCGACGTCCAGCGCCGCCCGCGTGCTCGGCGTCGCCCGATGCATGTCGATCTGCTGCACGCGGCGTTGCGCACGTCCGCGGTTGAGGAGCTGCGCAAGGGGAACGTGCACATGGTCACTGTCGCCGAGAAAGCGCGCACGATCGGCGTACGCGCGGCGCATCACCTCCACCAAAAGATGCACGCGGTCGGCGGCATCGAGTTCCACGGACGGGCGCTGATCGAGCATCATCAACATCTCGGCGAGCAACACGCCACCCGACGATGGCAGGCTCGCGCTGAGCAGGCGACGATTGCCGGGCAGACGCAATTCGACGGGGGCACGTTCGACGACACGGTAGTCGCGCAGATCATCGAGGCTCCAGATGCCGCCGGCCGCCCGCACCGCATCCACCAGGCGCTGCGCCACGTCGCCCGCATAGAACGCTGCCGCACCTCCGCCGGCGAGCGCCTGCAGCGTCGCCGCGAGCGTCGGCTGGCGCAGGCGGTGACCCAATGGCGGCACCTCGCCGTCGACCAGCAGCTGCTGCGCCGCGGCCGGTGACGCCCGCAATGCATCGATGCGCCACTCGGCCATGCGCCGGTACTCGGCGTCGACGGGAAAGCCGTCGCGCGCGAGGATGATCGCCGGCTGCAGACTCATGGCCAGCGGCAGGCGGCCGTAATTCTCGGCGATATGTGCCAGCGCCGCCGGTACCCCTGGTATGCCCGCCGCCAGCGGTCCATCGATGGAGGCTCGGTCCACGACCTGTCCGTTGGCATCCAGATACATATCGGCGGTGGCGGCGGCCGGGGCGCGCTCACGGCCGTCGATCATCACCTCGAAGCGGTCTGCGGCGCGGTGCAGCAGCCAGAAGCCACCACCACCCAGGCCCGAACCATAGGGCTCGACCACGGCCAGCGCGGCGCTGACCGCCACCGCGGCGTCGAACGCATTGCCCCCAGCCTCGATGACCAGGCGCCCGGCCTCGCTGGCAAGCGGATGCGCTGACACGATTGCGTGGTTGCGCGGCGGCACAGCGGACGCCGTCGCCGCCAGCACGCAGAAAACAAAAAGGCTCCACCAGGGAGCCTTGCGTGATACCGGTCGCCGACCGTGATCAACCATTGGCCGCGGTGATTCGCTCGTACTTGGCCTGCAGCTCTTCTTGCGACTCGACGTGATCGGGGTCATGTGGAATGCAATCGACGGGGCACACCTCGACGCACTGCGACGTCTCGTAGTGTCCGACACACTCGGTGCACAGTGCGGGATCGATCACGTAGATCTCGTCACCCTGCGAAATCGCACCATTCGGGCACTCGGGCTCGCAAACGTCGCAGTTGATGCATTCATCGGTAATCATCAATGCCATTGTGGCTACTCCAAAAGCTCGGTTAAACCATGTCAGGTACAGCGCCGCCTGTCGAACAGTCGCTGCACTTCGGGATGGACGAATTCTGACACATCCCCGCCGAGACGGGCGATTTCCCGTACCAGCGTCGAGGAGATGAACGCGTACTGCTCTGCCGGCGTGAGGAAGATCGTCTCGATTTCCGGCGCCAGACGCCGATTCATGCTCGCAAGCTGGAACTCGAACTCGAAATCCGACACGGCACGCAGGCCGCGAATCACGATCTTCGCGCCGTAATCGCGACAGAAATTCACCAGCAAGCCCTCGAACGGCACCACCTCGACGGCATGCATGTCCTCGACCGCGGCACGCGCGAGTTCGACGCGTTCGTCGATGCCGCACACCGGCGCCTTGCCGGTGTCTTTCGCTACCGCAACCACGACGCGATCGAACAGACGCGTCGCGCGCAGGATCAGGTCCGTGTGCCCGTTCGTGATCGGGTCGAATGTACCTGGATAAACCGCTGTCTTCATTGCGTTATGTCATACGGTACCGCGACGGCACCGGCTCCCGGCAGTCAGATCAAACATGACCATGCCAGAGTCTAGCCCACAATGCTGCGCCGCAACAATCGTTGCCCGGACTGTCCAGATCTTCCTTCACGGTGCAATAACCAGCTCGTTGGCGGCGCCGACCAGTCTCGCGCCGCATCCTGCTCAAGATAGACGATTGCGGCAGGCGCGAGCCAGTCGTCGTCTTCGAGCAGGCGACAGACCTCGGGCAGGAGATCGTCGGCGAATGGCGGGTCGACGAACACGACATCGTACGGGGCATCGGCACCGGCGCGCAGCAGGCGCAGCGCATCGGTCTGCGCGACGGCGGCGCAGTCGCGCTCGCCGAGCAATTCAAGGTTGTCGCGCAACCGCTGCGCCGCCGCGCGGTTCTGTTCGACGAAGGTGACGTGCGCCGCGCCACGCGACAGGGCCTCGATACCCAGCGCACCGCTGCCGGCGAACAAATCGAGGCAACGCGCGCCGCGGATGTCGGCCTGCAGCCAGTTGAACAAGGTTTCACGCACGCGATCCGGCGTTGGACGCAGGCCACGCCCGGGGACGAAATGCACGCGGCGGCCGCGATGACGACCGCCGATGATGCGGACCTGGTTGGCGCCGGGCGGCAAGGGTCAGCTGCTGCCCTTGCCGTCGCCGCCGACGATCACGGCAATCGCCGAACCGTTACCGATGCGTCGGCGGAACGCATCGCGCACCTGTTCAACGGTCACGTCGGCGATCTTCTGCGGCAAGGTGTCGAGGTGATCGAGTGGGTAATCGTAGAAGCCCATCATCGCGAGGTACTCGACGATCTTGCTGTTGCTGGCAATGCGCAGCGGGAAGCCGCCGATCAGGTTCTGCTTGGCATCCGCGAGTTCCTGTTCGTCGGGCCCCTCGTCGACGAAACGTCGCAGCGTATCGCGCATGACCTTCAGCGCCGCGTTGGCCTGGTCGTTCTTGGTCTGCGCGACCATGAGGAACGGGCCGTCGACGCGCATCGGGCTGAAGTAGCTGTATACGCTGTACGAGAGACCACGTTTGTTGCGCACCTCTTCGCCGAGCGTCGACACCAGTCCGCCGCCGCCGAGCACATGGTTGCCCACATACAGCGGGTAATAGTCGGGATCATGTCGCGACATGCCGGTCTGGCCGACATAGATATGGGTCTGCGACGACGGGAAGTGCTCACGCAGTTCGCCACCGCTCACGGCAGGTACCGCCGGCAATGCAGGGGCGTGGTTGCCGACAGCGAGCCCGCCCGTCACGCGCGCGGCGATCTGCTCTGCCGCGTCGCGGTTGACGTCGCCGACGATCGCGATGACGGCGTTGGCGGCGACATAGTAACGACGGTGATAGTCCTGCAGATCGGCACGCGAGATCGCCGCCAGCGACGTCTCGTCGCCATCGGGTGAATGCGCGTACGGGTGATCGGCATACAGCGTACTGAAGAAGCGACGCTGCGCGACGGTCCCAGGCGACTGCAGGCTGCGGCGCAGGCCGATCTGCATCTGCTGACGCACGCGCTCGACGGCCACGTCATCGAAACGCGGCTTGGCGAGCACCGTTGCCGCGGTGTCCAGCGCGACATTCAGCACCTCGGGCTCGACGAGGCTGCGCACACTCACCCAGGCCATGTCACGCAAAGAACTGCTGCCGAGCTCGATGCCGCGCGATTCGAGACGCTCGGCGAGCGCGTCGGCATCCCAGTCGCCGGCCCCTTCGCTGAGCATCGCGCTCGTAAAGCGGGCGAGTCCGGGCAGATCGCCGTCGCGCGCGCTACCGGCATCGAACACGATGCGCACATCGACCATGGGCAGATCCGGCGCATGCACGTACATCACCTTGGCGCCGCTGCCCGTGACCCACGATTCGACCTTGGGCCCGGCCTGCGCCAGGCTTGCGCACAGCACGCCGGCGAGTACGAAAAGACGCCGCAGCATCACCCTCGTCACGTTACGCTCAGCTGTCATGACGCACCCCCGCGGCGGCGCTGCGCGGCACCCTGGCCGCACCGTCCATGGGCAATGGCGCCAGGGTCGCAACCGTCAGGTTGTCGTCGGTGAGATAGCGCTCCGCGACGCTGCGGACCTGTTCCGGCGTGACGGCCTTGATCGCATCGATCTCGGTCTTGAGCAGGCGCCAGTCGAGGCCGATGGTTTCGAGCATGCCGATCTCCATGGCCTGGGCGAACAGCGAGTCGGCCTCGTAGACCTTGGAGGCCACGGCCTGGGTGACGATGCGCTTCAGTTCACCTTCATCGATGAGCTCGGCGCGCAGTCGCTCGACCTGTGCACGCAGCGCCTGCTCCAGCTCCGCCGTGGTATGGCCGTCGGTGGGTGTACCGTCGAGCAGGAACATGCCCGGAAGACGGCTGTAGGGGCCGTACTCGGCACCCGCCGAGGCAGCGATCGCATCGCCACGCACCAAGTCACGCGACAGGCGTGCGCTATTGCCGCCATCGAGCACGTTGGCCAGCACGTACAGCGCGTACGGCTCCCAGGGTTCGGCAGCCGTACCAATGATGGGCGCCTTGTAACCCAGCATGAGATAGGGCTGGCGTGCAGGCACCCTCACCTCGACCCGCGTCTCACCGCTCTGCGCCGGTTCGGCGACGGGCTTGAGGGCGGGAATCTCGCTCGTGGCGATGCCAGCGAAGTAGCGCTCGGCGAGCGAGCGCACCTGGCCGGGGTCGACATCACCGACCACCACCAGCGTCGCGTTGTTCGGTGCGTACCAGCGCCGATACCAGGCGACCAGGTCGTCGTTGGTCATGTTGTCCAGATCGGTCATCCAGCCGATCACGGGGTTGCGGTACGTCGACGCACGCCAGGCGACGGCACTGAACTGCTCGTACACCTTGCCGCTGGGCTTGTCCTCGGTGCGCAGACGACGCTCCTCCTTGACCACCTCGATCTCCTTGGCGAATTCGACGGGGTCGAGCAGCAGGTTGCGCATGCGGTCGGCTTCGAGTTCGAGCGCTTTTTCCAGGTGTTCGGACGCCAGCATCTCGAAATACGCCGTGTAGTCGCGGCTGGTGAAGGCGTTCTCGTCACCACCGAGCGCCGAGATGGTGCGCGAGAATTCGCCCGGGCCAACCGACTCGGTACCCTTGAACATCATGTGTTCGAGGGCATGCGAGATGCCCGTGAGGCCATCGGGTTCGTAACTCGAACCGACCTTGTACCAGACCTGAGATACCACCACGGGGGCGCGGTGATCTTCCTTCACGATCACCTGCATGCCGTTGGCGAGAGAGAATTCGCTGACTTGTGCCATCGCGACGGGCGCGACCAGCACGGCGGTCAGCGGGAGAAACCTGATCAAGTGTTTGAACGCCATCAAAGCTCCGGGGTCGTAGCGCGGAAGTGGGTGTTCCGACGCGCGGTGACAATCGATATAGTGCGTCGATCGGGCCAGGATTCTGGCAAGTCGGTACGGGGCTAGCAACCGCCGGCGCGACCTTTTCCTCCGCCAATCGACCCACAGGACGGGCAACAGTTCCCGCAGGCGCGACCAGATGTTCGGATTCGGTAAGAGCAAAAAACCCCCACAGCCCGCTGCCGAGGAGCCCGCCAAGCCACAAGGCCTGTTCGCGCGCCTCAAGGCCGGCCTCGCGCGCACGCGCGCCAACCTCGGCGATGCACTGGGCGACCTGCTCAGCGGACGTCGCCAGATCGACGACGACCTGCTCGACGAACTCGAAACCCTGCTGTTGACCGCCGATGTCGGGGTCGAGGCCACGCGCCGCATCATCGACGACCTCACGGCACGCGTGCGGCGCAAGGAACTATCGGACCCCGAGGCGCTCGGCGCACAGCTGCGCACGCAACTGGCCGAGATCGTGCGCCGCGTCGACCGCCCGGCCGTTGAATCGGCGTCCGGACGACCGCTCGTGATCCTCATGGTCGGCATCAACGGCGCCGGCAAGACCACGACCATCGGCAAGCTCGCGCGACGCTTCAGGGACGAGGGCCGCAGCGTGATGCTCGCCGCCGGCGACACCTTCCGCGCCGCGGCCGTCGAGCAGCTGCAGACCTGGGGCGAACGCAACGGCATCCCGGTGATCGCCCAGGCCACGGGTGCCGACGCCGCGTCGGTGATCTACGACGCGCTTGCCGCGGCCACGGCACGCAAGGCCGACGTGCTGATCGCCGACACCGCGGGTCGATTGCACACCAAGAGCAATCTCATGGAAGAACTGGCCAAGATCGTGCGCGTGATGAAGAAGATCGATCCCGACGCGCCGCACGAGGTGTTGCTCGTGGTCGATGCGGGAACCGGCCAGAATGCGCTGAATCAGGCACTCGAGTTCCACAACACCGTCGGACTCACAGGCATCGCCCTGACCAAGCTCGACGGCACGGCCAAGGGCGGCATCATCTTCGCTATCGCCGAACGTCTCGGCGTGCCGATCCGCTTCATCGGCGTCGGCGAAGGCATCGAAGACCTGCGTCCGTTCGATGCCGACGAGTTCGTCAAGGCGTTGTTCGAGTGAGCGGGCGCCGCCGTCCATTCCACACCGACCTGGGCCGATGATCCGTTTCGACAATGTCGCGAAACGCTATGCGACGGGTCACGAAGGCCTTTCCGGGGTCGACCTGCACCTTGCACCGGGCGAGATGGCCTTCATCACCGGTCACTCGGGTGCCGGCAAGAGCACACTGCTCAAGCTGATCGGCCTGCTCGAGCGCGCGACGCGCGGCCAGGTGTGGGTCAACGGACGCAACCTCAACAAGCTCAGCAACCGTGACGTGCCCTACCACCGCCGCGAGGTCGGCATGATCTTCCAGGATCACCGCCTGCTGCACGACCGCACGGTGTTCGACAACATCGCCCTACCGCTCGTGGTCTCGGGCATGGGACACGCCGAGGTCACGCGCCGCGTGCGCGCGGCGCTCGACAAGGTCGGACTGCTGAAGAAAGAGAAGGTGTTTCCGATCACCCTGTCGGGGGGCGAACAGCAGCGCGTCGGCATCGCCCGGGCGCTGGTCAGCAAACCGCCCGTGCTGCTCGCCGACGAACCGACGGGCAACCTCGATCCCGATCTGTCGCGCGAGATCATGGAGCTGTTCATGCAGTTCAACCAGGTCGGGGTGACGCTGCTCGTCGCGACGCACGACATCGACCTCGTCAACCGCCTCGGCAAGCGCATCATCTCGCTGCGCAACGGCCGTATCGCGAGCGACAGCGGGACGGATTCCTGATGGCCAAGCGCACCCGACAGCCCGGCTTCAAGCGCAACCGCAATCCTGTCACCTGGCTGCTCCGCCATGCACAGATGTCGCTATCATCGCTGGGCCGGCTCAGCCGTAGCCCACTGACGACGCTGATGACCGCGACCGTGATCGGTATTGCGCTGGCGCTGCCGAGCGGCCTGCACCTGATCGTCGACAACGTGCGCCAGCTCAGCAGCAGTTGGGATGGCAGCGCGAGTATCTCGCTGTTTCTGAACCAGTCGGTCAGCGACGAACAGGCCGAGCAAGTGCGCGCCACGGTGGCCAAACGTACCGACGTCGCCGAATCGCGGCTGATCAGCCGCAGCGCGGCGCTCGACGAGTTCCGCCGCCTGTCCGGATTCGGCCAGGCGATCGAACTGCTCGACCACAACCCGCTGCCGCCCGTCGTCCTGGTCCGCCCCGCGGCGACTGTGCAGGACGCCGACGCGGTCGGTCGGTTGGCGCAGGAGCTGCAGGCCTACCGTGAGATCGACCTTGCCCAGGTCGACCTGCAGTGGGTCGAGCGCCTCGGCGCCATCACGGGCACGATCGAGCGCGCTGTGCTCATCCTCGCGGCGCTGCTTGCCGGTGCCGTGCTGCTGATCGTGGGCAATACGATCCGCCTCGAGATCCAGAACCGCCACAGCGAGATCGAGATCGTCAAGCTGGTCGGCGGCACCGACGCCTTTATCCGCCGGCCGTTCCTGTACGAGGGCCTGTGGTACGGCCTGCTCGGCGGCGCGATCGCGTTGTTGTTGGTACTGGCGTCGCTGTACCTGCTCGATGGCCCCGTCGAGCGTTTGGCCGGGTTGTACGAATCCGGCTTCTCGCTGTCCGTCCTCGACCCTCTGAGCCTGTTTGGCGTCCTGCTCGGTGGACCTGCGCTCGGCCTGACCGGCGCGTGGCTCGCGGTGGGGCGTCATCTCGCAGAGATTCAACCCGAATGATTTCTACGCCATCTGCGAACGCTATGCGGCGTAACCTGGGTTAGGCCTACACGATTCCGCGTCAATCGGAATTTACACCGCCCGACAAACACTGTTTCTTTACTTATCATGGTGTTACGTCATCTCGGTCGTGTGACGTCATTTTTTTGCTGCGCCGACACGGTGCATTCACCGGCACCTGCAGGCAGACCAAACAATGCAGCATAACAAGTTGTTTCAGCGGTACTTTTCTTCGCCTCACGCGGTCCCACACGGGCCTCGCTGTCGAAGCACACCGCGGCAATGCGTCAGCTTATTTAACGCTTCGGGTGGGGACGGGCTCGCGGATCCCTTCTTGGCCGGCAGCTTGCTCGCCGGTGCGCCCGCCGAGGCCTACCATGGCGAACCCATGGTGACGCAGGGCACCGCAGCTCAAGGTCGCCCCTGGGGCCGCCACCCATGGAATAACACTTTTTAAAACAGTCTCTTACAAACCCCCAAACTGCGCGCCACAGGTTGTGCCCCGGCACACGACAGCGCGACCCGAAAACAAAGACGAATTTTCGGCACGACATTTGCTGCGTTACGAGTGAAATGGAACGGGTAATGCCCGCTGGAGTGAAAAAAATGAAACTGTGCCGCAAACCTGGCGAATGGATCGCCTACGGTCTCACCGCGCTGGCCCTTGGGCTCGGCAGCAATGTCGCATCCGCGACCGTCATGCTGGAAGCGTCGCCGGTGCTTCCCGCCGGCTATACCGCCGGTACGCCCTGCGCCACGTCGGAAGTAACGCTGTCCGGCGCCGATTCGGACGTCTGTGCGGGCTACTACGGCATCCCCAAGGGTCCTGGCGGCAGCAGCCCCACCAACGAGACGAGCCTCGTCAACGCCGTCACGACCGGTGACGACTGGGTCTACATGGGCAAGTGGGACACCGACAACAGCGCGTGGGCAGGTTCCGCTACTGCGCCGTACAACATCTATCTCGATGGCGCAGCCAATAGCAACAACGGCACCTTTACGCTCGAATGGACGGGACTGACCGACGACCTCGTGGTCGATCTCGCTTTCGGCATGAAGGCCGGCCAGATGCTGGGCTTCTTCTTCTACAGCGACGAGACGCTGATGGCGCCGGGCGGCAGCCAGAACGGCACCTACGCCTTCAGCTTCCGCCAGGGACTGTCGCACGAAGGCCTGTGGATCCGCGTCAGCGATACCCCGACTCCGCCGAACAGCGTCCCGGCAC
>JAGRHA010000350.1 GCA_020445205.1 Gammaproteobacteria bacterium | reverse complement strand
TCGACAGCCGTGGCGGCAGCGCTGACTTCGCACCGTCGCCGTCGCGTTCAGCGGCACCGCAGGGCGGTTCCGGTTCGCGCAATCAGCCCGAACCGATGGACAGCGGTTTCGAGGACGATATCCCGTTCTGACTCCTGCGGCCGCGCGCGCAGGCGCGCGGTCGTCACGGCGACCGTCGCCCCTGTGGGTGGGCGGTGTTCCCTACGACGACGATTCGGCCGACGCCGGCGGTTGTGTGAGCCGGTGCCAGTCGGTGACCAGTGACGTCAGTCGCATCCAGCCCGCAAGATTGTTCTCGCGATACCACGGCGCCATCGCCACGATGCCCTCCAACAGGTTTTCGCCGTCCCAGTTCGGCGTGAGCAGGGTGCTCAAGACCTCGAGACTGGCGGGGCTGTTGCCGACGAACTCGCACGCCGCGCCGTCGCTGCCGATGCGCGTGATGCGGCCATCGAGATGCAGCCCACCGCCCGTGCCGATGGCAACACGTACCGACTGGTCGGGCGTGAGATTCTGGGCGCCCAGTGCGTACAGGCCGCCGAAACCGATGTCGCGGGTCAGGCAGTGTTGGGGTGCGGTGTCCGTGGGCCGGAACAGATCGACGGTCAGGCGGAACGGTATCCGCGGATGATGGCGGGCCTCAGGCATGGCTGTTCACCTCCTCCATGGGGAGCTGGTTACAGCGAAGCTCCTGGTTTTGTTGGAATTGTCGTCATTCCGTCATCAAAACGTAACGAGGGTAATCCCTTGGTGACAGAACCCCGTCTCTGTTACATCCGGCGGCCGTGGCGTTTCAATCGATTACGTAGCGCGTTACATTCCTGAGACCCAGCCACGACCGCCCGCTATTCGTCATGTACACCTTGTTGATTGTGTTTTTCCTGGTTGCGATCGTGACCTCGTTTCTGTGTTCGTTGTGGGAGGCCGTGCTGTTGAGCATCACGCCGTCATACGCACAGATCGAAGTACAGCGTGGCGGTGCGCTCGGGCGGCGACTGCAGGCGTTCAAAGACAATGTCGACCGCCCATTGGCCGCGATCCTGACGCTGAACACCATCGCGCACACGGTCGGCGCGATCGGGGTTGGCGACCAGGCGGCGAAGATCTGGGCCGATGCCAACCCCATTGTGACCAACTTCGTCGTACCGGTCGTCATGACGCTGGCAATCCTGGTGCTGTCGGAGCTGATCCCGAAGACGTTGGGGGCGAACTACTGGAAGGAACTGACGCCGTTCACCGCGCGCTCGCTGGCGCTGATCATCCGCCTGTTGCTGCCGCTGGTGTGGTTCAGCCAGTTCGTGACCCGCGCATTGAAGAAGGACGATGTCGGCAGCGCCTTCACGCGTAGTGATTTTGTCGCCATGGCCGACATCGGTGCCCGCCACGGCGTGTTCGAACAGCAGGAGTCGCAGATCATCAACAGCCTGCTGCGCTTTCGCAGCGTGCGCGCGAGCGACGTAATGACGCCGCGCACGGTGGTCAAGGCGGCGCCCCTGTGCCAGACGATCGGCGAGTTCGTCGAACACAACCGTAACCTGCGCTTTTCGCGTATCCCGCTGTACGAGCAGGACTCCCGCGACCACGTCGTCGGCTACATGCTCAAGGACCAGCTGCTCGACCGCATGGTCGACGGCGAGAAGACCGCGGAGCTGCGCACGCTCAAACGCGACATCATCGCCGTGGCCGAGGACTACCCGATCATCGAGTTGTTCAATCGCTTCCTCACCTCACGCGAACAGATCGCGCTGGTCGTCGACGCGTTTGGCGGCATGGCCGGCATCGTCACCATGGAAGATGTGATCGAGACGCTGCTCGGTGTCGAGATCGTCGACGAATCGGACCACACCAGCGACATGCAGCTGCTGGCACGGCGCAACTGGGAGCGTCGCGCCAAGCGCGTGGGGTTGGTGGTGGAGGAACGCCGCGTCGACAGGGAAGCCGATAGCGTCGACAGTAGCGAGTGAGTCGCCGCATCCACCGGCCGTCTGCCCGGGATTATGTTCTCGCTTCGGCACAGGCTTCGGCAGACACTTGGATGGCCGGTGGATGCGCAACCTGTCTGACTCGTTGCACGACAGATGCCAATCTGCTGTTTTCCATATAAATCAAGCGTTTGACTGTCTCCCTCTGCGCCCGCTTCGCCTCTTGTGTAAAAAAACACTGACATTTCAGTGCTTTAGTTCGCCTCTTGCGGTCGGCGACAGGCAATTTGGCGTGCGATCCAAACGCCTGACTTGATTTAGGTCGATCCGTTTCAGCCGCTAACTCTTCGGGCGCAAACAGCCCTGTCGGGATGGCCCGACAGGTGGCGGCAGGACTGTCCGAACCGCTGCGCCGGCCGGGTGAGTGTTGCGTGACAGACGTGCAGTGTCTTCCGGCACGAGTGATGTTCCCGCGGAGTGTGAAGACGACGATGCAAGGCCACAATCCGGCAACGCCGCCCTTGGGCGCACAAGCCAAATCACTGCGCGAATCGCGCATTCTCGTGTTCGAACGGTCGAGTGCCGACGGCCAGTCGATGCTGGCGTTGTTGCAAGGCGCAGACTACGCGAACGCGCAGGGCTGCAGCGATCCGCATGCCGCCGCCGACATTTACGCCCAGCAGCCCGTGCATCTCGTGTTGCTGGAACTCGACGACGTGGACGGCTTGCAGGTGCTGGAGC
>JAGRHA010000349.1 GCA_020445205.1 Gammaproteobacteria bacterium | reverse complement strand
ACGTTGCTGGTGAAGGCATACACCAGGGTCTGCCCCGGTGCGGTCTGCCGAAGGTGCTCGCCGAGAAAGATCAGCTTCTGTGCCTCGTTCAGCTCGGGTTCCGTATCCTGGGCGGCGATCACCGTGGTGGTCGCGAGGCTGCACAGCAAGCAGAGCAGGAAAAGCAGGCGAAGCAGTGGCATGGCGATTTGGGGTCCTGGTGGGTACGGGGATGTCAGCGTTCTCAGATTTGCACCATGCGTTCAGCCGAACAGCCGGCGCAGCCAGCCCCAGAAGCCCGGGCTGGGCGGCGGGCTCGGCGCCTGCACAGGCCTCGGCGGTGGTGCAGGGCGTGCGGCCGCGGCGGGTTTGGGCGCAGGTTGCGGTCTCGCTGCGCCGCGCGCCGCGGGTGGTGCAGCGTGCAGTTGCGCATAGTGTCGACGCAGTACCGAATCGGTGGGTGGCTCGCTGAGGAAGGCTTCGTGGCGGAACCTCGCGGCCGATTCGTAATGGCGACGTAGGGTCGAATCCTCCGGGCGGTCTGCTGGATGCATGGTGTGTTCCTCGATCTCGACAAGATGGGGTATTGTTTCAGCTGCCGCCGGCGACGAACACGCCGAAGGCGCGCGGGCCGTCGCCGGTGGGCAGGCGCTGGATCACCTCGAGATTACGACTGTCGAGGACCAGCAGTTCATTGCTGAACCAGCTCGCGACATACACGCGTTCGCCCGACGGATCGGCGACGATACCCTCTGGGAACTCGCCGACTTCGGGCTGCGCTTCGACACGCAGACTGGCGCTGTCGATGAGTGACACGCTGTTGTCGTGCTGGTTGCTGACATAGACGCGGCTGCCGTCCGGCGCGACTGCAACGCCGTAGGGCGTGCTGCCGACTGCCACCGTCGTCAGTGACTGCAGTGTCTTCAGGTCGATGACGCTGACGTCGTTGCTCGCGACATTGGCGACATACAGTCGTCGCCCCTGCGGATCGACGGCGAGGCCGAACGGACGCTGCCCCGTGGCGACGCGGTGGGTCACGGACGCACTGGCGACGTCGATGACACTGACCTTGTCGTCGTCGCGGTCGGCAACGAACACGGTCGTGCCGTCCGGGCTCACGGCGACACCCGATGGCGCGCGACCGACCGCGATCTCGTGCAGCGGCGCGAGCGTGGATGCGTCGAGCACGTGCACGACATCGGCGAACCAGTCGGCGACGTAGACGTGCCGCGCGTCGGGGCTCAGTGCGATCCCCAGTGGCCCCTTGCCGGTACGACGTTGCGCGGTCACGCGCTGCGTGGCGCCGTCGAGGCGGAAGATCTGCGCGCTTTGCGGGTCGGAAATGAACACCTGCTGTCCGTCACGCGATACCGCGACGCCCGCGGGGCCACCGCCGAGCACGATCGTCGCGGTACTTTCGCCACGCTGCAGATCGATCGCCGATACCGAGTGATCGCCCTGGTTCGTCACATAGGCGAACGGCGTCGCAAGCGCGGCCGCGAGCGTGCCGAGGGACAGGTACAGCCAGGTACACTGGCGCGCTTGATCGACAAGGCGGCGTAGGCGGTTCACCTTGGTGTGTCAGCCGCCTTCGGCGAGCTTCTTGACGTTGTCGAGGCCGGATTCGTAGATGCCGGTCACGGCATTGACCGCCGCGTCGTCACTGAGCTCGGGTGGCGGGTCGTTGTTCGGGTAACCACGGTAGAAGGCGCCTCGCCAGACGACACTGCTGCCGTCACCGTTCGCTTTCACCGTCAGCCACGAGGAGTAGTTGGTGACCGGCAAGATCTTCACATCGACCTCGTCGATGCGATAGAACAGCGAGCGCGCGTCGGCGTCGTACTTCTCGAGCGACTCGTGGATCTTGCCGCCGTTGCCCAAAACCAGTGTGCGCTTGGCCCCCGGTGTGTTGCCGCCGTCTCCCAGGGTGTCGGTCACGGCGGGGTGCCAGCTCATGTCGTGAAAGTTGCCGATCAGTGCCCAGACTTTGTCGGGCGGTGCAGCGATGTCGCGTTCGATCACCACCTTCTTGCGTGTGGGGCCGTGTGCCGAAGCGACCGTCGCGTAGGCGAGCAAGGCAACGACAACCAGGGTCAGGACACGTTTCATGCGGGGCTCCTCTCGGCGCTGATCACGTAAGCGCTACCGTTCCAGCAAGGTCCGTGCCGGGTCGGCATCGCCGGCACCTGCAACGACGTGGCGTGGCGGCAAGGCGCGCACGTGTGCCGTGATACGCCGGTGTCCCGACCTGGGTCGCCGTGTCGCATCGGGTCACCGCACACGTATCAAGGGTGACACGTTGTGTCTCACGGGGTCGGCGACGATGTTCCAGGGTGTCGGGTGCGCGCTGCCGATCGCCACGCCTGCGCAGTGCGGGGTTGGGTGGTATGTACCTTGCTTCAACTGCGATACTTTGCTTAAGAACACGCGCAACATGTGGCGACCACTTTGGCTCCGGGCCGTTCTGGCAGTGGTCTTGCTGGTGCTGGCCCTGCCGGCATGCGCACTGTCGCTCGACATCGGTCTGCTGAGCCGCGCGCCCGTCGACAAGCTGCCGCTGACATCGCTCGAGTCCAAGGTCGATGACCACGGCATCGCGGGTGCACAGCTCGGCATCCGCGACAACAACACCACGGGCCGCTTCACGGGGCAGACGTTTTCACTCAAGCCGGTCGTGCTCGAACCCGGACAAGCGGCGACGGCAGCGTTCCGCGAACTGCATGCCGGCGGACTGCGCCTGTTCCTGATCGACTTGCCCGCAGACGACCTGCTCGCGGTGGCGGCCCTGCCCGAAGCGGCCGACAGCCTGCTGTTCAACATCGGCGCGCCGGACGATGCGCTGCGTGCCACGCAGTGCCGGCGCAACCTGCTGCACACGGCGCCGAGTCGCGCGATGCTCGCCGATGCACTGGCACAGTACCTGGCATGGAAGCGCTGGACGCGGTGGTTCCTGGTCGTGGGTGGTACGGCCGAGGACGTCGCCCTGGCCGAAGCGCTGGAACGCGCGGCCAAGCGCTTCGGTGGCAAGATCGTCGAGCGCAAGACATGGACCTTCGACGCTGGCGCGAGCCGTACCGACTCGGGCCACTTCCACGAGCAGCAGGAGGTGAACGCGTTCACTCAAGTCGACGATTACGACATCCTGCTCGTCGCCGACGAGCAGGACCGGTTCGGTGAGTATCTCGAATACCGAACGTTCAGGCCGCGTCCCGTCGGTGGTACGCACGGCCTGATTTCCGCCGCCTGGAGCGGCGTATCCGAGCAATGGGGGGCGACGCAGTTTCAGCGCCGTTTCCATGCCGAGAACGGCCGCTGGATGACGACGCTCGACTACGCCGCATGGCTGGCGATTCGCAGCATCGGTGAATCCGCGACGCGGACCAACTCGGCCGAACCCGGCGCCTTGCGGGATCACATGCTGAGCGCACAGTTCAAGCTCGCTGCGTTCAAGGGCGTGCCGGCCAGCTTCCGCGACTGGAACGGGCAGCTGCGTCAGCCGCTGCTGCTGGTGTCGCGGCGCATCCTCGTCTCGGTGGCGCCGCAGCCGGGCTATCTGCACCCGGCGTCGGTGCTCGACACGCTCGGTTACGATCGACCCGAGGTGCGCTGCGCCGACTGACTGTGTTTACGTAGAGGCAGGCATGCCGCCAGACACGCGCGGCACTTGTCCCGGCAATCAATAAGAAAATGACGAAGAGGAGGAGAGGCAGCCATGCCGCATACACATCACCGGGCACTGTTGCCGGCCCTGACCCTGACCGGCTGTCTGCTCGCCAGCGTGAGCGCACAGGCGTACACGGTTTACGTCTCCAGTGAAAAGGACAATCTGGTCACGGTCGTCGACGGCGAGTCGCTCGAGGTGCTCGACCAGGTAAAGGTCGGTGCGCGGCCGCGGGGTATCGCGTTGAGTCACGACCACAAGACGCTGTTCGTGTGCACGAGTGACGAGGACCATATCGAGGTGCTCGATCTCGCGACGCGCAAGGTGACCCATACCTTGCCGTCGGGGCCGGATCCGGAGCTGCTTGCACTGGGACCCGAGGGACGCCTGCTGTACGTCGCCAACGAGGACGACAACATGGTGACCGTGGTCGACGTCGTCGACCGGCGCAAGGTGGTCGAGATCCAGGTTGGGGTCGAACCCGAAGGTATGGGCGTGAGCCCCGACGGCAAGTGGCTCGTCAATACCTCCGAGACCACCAACATGGCGCACTTCATCGATCTCGAAAGCCACGAGGTGGTGGCCAACGTGCTCGTCGATCAGCGGCCGCGCGTGGCGCAGTTCACACCCGATGGCAAGCAGGTCTGGGTATCGTCGGAAATCGGCGGCACGGTGAGTGTCATCGATACGGCGAGCAAGACCATCGTGAAGAAGATCGGATTCGAGATCCCCGGTATTCGGGCGGAATCGATTCAGCCCGTCGGTATCGTGATCTCGGACGACGGCAAACGGGCGTTCGTGGCACTCGGGCCTGCTGCACGTGTCGCGGTCATCGATACCGGTAGAATGGAGGTCGAGAAGTACCTGCTCGTCGGCCAACGGGTATGGAATCTGGCGTTCTCGCCTGACCGCAAGCGCCTGTTCACGACCAACGGGGTGAGCAACGATATGTCGATGATCGATCTCGACAAACTGCGGGTGCGCAAATCGATCGCGGTCGGACGCCTGCCGTGGGGAGTGGTGGTCGCGCCTTGAGCAACCACACACAGTCGCCGGCAGCGGCGGCGCTGGTCGTCGAAGACCTGGCATTTTCGTATGCGCAGCGCGCGGTCCTGCAGGATGTCTCGATCGAGGTGCCCGCAGGTCGCTTCTGCGTCCTGCTGGGGATCAACGGCGCCGGCAAGACCACGCTGTTCTCGTTGCTCACGCGGTTGTTTCTGTGTCGCCACGGCCGCATCCGGATTCTCGGTTGGGATCTGCACGGCGATGGCCGCAAGGCACTCGCGCAGCTCGGCGTGGTGTTTCAGCAGCCCACGCTCGATCTCGACCTCACGGTACTGCAGAACCTGCGCTACTTCGCTGTGTTGCAGGGAATCGACCCCGAGGAGGCACGGCCGCGTATCGATCAGGCGTTGCAGCAGTCCGGGCTAGCCGACCGCCGCGATGACCGCGCCCGCCAGCTCAGTGGTGGTCAGCGGCGCCGGCTCGAACTCGCGCGTGCACTGTTGCACCGTCCACGCCTGCTGCTCGCCGACGAGCCGACCGTCGGCCTGGATATCCACAGTCGCCAGGCGATCATCCAGCAGGTGCGTGACGAATGTCGCGACCGCGGCGTGGGTGTCTTGTGGGCAACCCATCTCGTCGACGAGGTACAGGATGATGATGAGGTCATCGTGTTGCACCACGGTCGTGTGTTGAGCCACGGATCGGCCGCGTCGCTGATGCGCGATACCGATACCGGCAGCGTCGGGCAGGCGTTCAACGCTCTCACGCGCGGAGACGACACATGAGCGTCGCGCAGTACCTTCGCTGTGCACTCGGCATCTTCAAACGGGAAGCGCTGCGCTTCATTCACCAGCGTGAACGCTTCTTCGGCGCGTTGGTAAGGCCGTTGGTTTGGCTGTTCATCTTCGCCGCGGGTTTCCGGTCGGTGCTCGGTGTGTCGATCATGCCGCCCTACGAGACCCATATCCTGTACGAGGAATACATCGTCCCCGGGCTCGCTGCCATGGTGCTGTTGTTCAGTGGTATGCAGGGGTCGCTGTCGATGGTTTACGACCGCGAGATGGGCAGCATGCGGCTGCTCATGGTCAGCCCGTTCCCGCGCTGGTACCTGTTGCTGAGCAAGCTCGCGGCCGGCACGCTCGTGGCCGTGGTCCAGGTTTACGTGTTTCTCGCGATCGCCTGGTGGTGGGAGGTGCAGCCGCCTGCCTCCGGTTACCTGCTGGTGTTTCCGGCAACGGTGTTGTCGGGCCTGATGCTCGGCGCCCTGGGTCTGCTGCTGTCGTCGCTGATTCGGCAACTGGAGAATTTTGCGGGGGTGATGAATTTCGTCATCTTCCCCATGTTCTTCGCCTCGTCGGCACTGTATCCCTTGTGGCGCATCCGCGACTCGAGCGTGGCCCTGTACCAAGTGTGCCTATACAACCCGTTCACTTCGGCCGTCGAACTGATTCGCTTCGCACTGTATGGCCAGGTGAACCTCGAGGCCCTGGCATGGGTCGCCGGCAGTCTGGCGGTGTTCCTGGGTGCGGCGATATACGGTTATGACCCCGCGCGCGGTCTCATGCAGCGCAAGTGAACAGGCGGTGACGCACGTGATGGTGGAGGCCATGTCATGAAGATCGATCACATCACCCGTTGGCTATGCATGGCCACGCTGCTAACTGCCTGCAGCCTGTCCAGCGCCGCGACTGAAGATGCTGCAGACTGGCCGTGTGAGCAGGCGCTCGTCAGTGAGGTCGCCGCCGCCGTGGTATGGGACGGGCCGAGTATCGACGGCCTGGAGGCGCAATGGCGCGAAAACCCGGATGTCGCGGCCTTGGTGCATCGGCTCGCGGCACGCACGACCAATGAGGCACAGGCCACGGCCGCGATCGCGGCGTTTGCCGAGGCACAACCGGCGACCGCGCGGGATCAGCGCCTGAGCCTGCTGTTCGCGGGCGTGCTGCAGCTCCTGAACCAGGATCGGCAAGTGCTCAACGAAGGGATCCTGCGTTACGCGCGTGACCAGCAGCGGCGCGCCGACGGTTTGGGTGAGCGCCTCTCCGAGTTCGCGCAGCTCGAATCGGACACTTCCACGGCCGCACAGACACGCCTCACGGCATTGCGAGGTCAGATCGATATCGAACAACGCATATTCGACGAGCGCGAAAGTGCGATTCCCTTCTTGTGCACGCGGCCACGTGTGATCGAGCAGCGGATAGGGCAGATCGCGCGCGAAATTGCTGCCCATCTCGAATGAACGACACGCCGCCGGCGGTCAGCGTCGGCTTTCAGGGTGACGGTGCGGGTGTCGATGGCGCCAGGGTGAGACCGGCAGCCGTCCAGCCATCAGTGCCGTCCGGATACCAGAATACGCGCGCGTAACCGTATTCCGCCGCGCGTCGTGCGGCGTTCCACGACATCCAGCAATCGGCCTGGCAAAAGATGACCAGGGGCTTGTCGCGGCGGCCGTCGCTGAGGCGCTGAAGGTGATGGCGGAAGTACGCGTCGAGTTCGTCCGAGAGACGCCCGTAGCCGACGTTGGGCAACCAGGTGGAGCCGGGGATGCTGTGATGCGGCGGCGGAATCCACAGCGACGTTGCGCTCAAGCCCACCGGGCGCGGTGGTCTTGGCAAGACGTCGATGAACACGGCCGTCGGTTCGCTGGCGATCAGTGCGCGCGCGGCGGCCGTGTCGAGCGTCTGTGCGCCGGGTACGTGGTCCGGCACAGCACTGCGAAAATTGTCGATACGGTAGCCGTCTGCCGCGAAGAGCGT
>JAGRHA010000348.1 GCA_020445205.1 Gammaproteobacteria bacterium | reverse complement strand
GCCCGAGACGCTGATTGCGCAGCGGCCGCTTGCGCGACGCAGTGACAGCCGGCTGTTGTACCTGCCCGCACAAGGCGACGTCGACGATCGCCAGTTTGCGTCGTTGGCCGGGTTGCTACGCCCCGGCGATCTGCTGGTGTTCAACGATACGCGCGTCGTGCCGGCGCGCCTGCACGGCAACAAGGCCAGTGGCGGACGCGTGGAGATTCTCATCGAACGCCTGCTCGGCGACACCGAGGCGCTGGCTCATGTGCGCGCCAGCAAATCGCCCAAACCGGGCAGTTCGCTGATAGTCGGCGGTAGTGCCATCGAGGTGCTCGGGCGTGACGACGACCTGTATCGTCTGCGCATCGAATCGGGCACTTTTGCCGGGCTCATGCAGCACCATGGCCATATGCCTTTGCCGCCATATATCCGGCGCGACGATGACGATACGGATGGCGAACGGTACCAGACCGTGTATGCCGATCGCCCCGGCGCCGTTGCTGCGCCGACCGCGGGGCTGCATTTCGACGAGACGATGCTCGACGCGCTGACACGTGCAAGTATCGCATCGACACGCGTCACGCTGCACGTCGGTGCCGGAACCTTCCAGCCCGTGCGTGCGCAGAACCTCGACGAGCATCGTATGCACAGCGAGTGGCTTGAGGTCGGCGCAGCGGCCGTGCAGGCGGTACATGAGGCGCGTGATCGCGGCGGGCGCGTGATCGCTGTCGGTACCACCAGTGTGCGTAGCCTCGAAAGCGCCGCCGCCGACGGTGAACTGCGGCCGTTCCGCGGCGATACCCGGCTGTTCATCCGTCCCGGTTACCGGTTCCGCGTGGTGGATGCCCTGCTGACCAATTTCCACCTGCCCGAATCCACGCTGCTGATGCTGGTGTGTGCATTTGCGGGTTACCAGCGCACGATGGCCGCCTACCGCCATGCCGTCGAGCACGGCTACCGCTTCTTTAGCTACGGGGATGCGATGTTTGCGGAACGAAACGCATAAAAAAGGCGCGGCAGGGGGTGCCGCGCCAAGTTCCACCAAAGGAGGATGGAGGAGTGTACTGAATGATTCAGTACATGAGTATTTTCTAATATTGTAGAAGAAAGCGCAACCATAAATTACTTTTATTGAGACATTCATTGGAATTCGAGTTACTCGCAATTGACGGCGCGGCAAGGCGCGGTCGCCTGCGGTTCGCCCGCGGCGACGTCGAGACGCCTGCGTTCATGCCGGTCGGCACGTACGGCACGGTGAAGGCGATGACCCCCGAAGAACTGACGGGGATCGGCGCCGAAATCGTGCTCGGCAACACCTTCCATCTCTGGCTACGTCCGGGTACGGAGGTGATCCGTGCGCACGGCGACTTGCACGACTTCATGCACTGGGAGCGTCCCATCCTCACGGATTCCGGCGGGTTTCAGGTCTATTCGCTGGGCGCGATGCGCAAGATCACGGAGCAGGGCGTGCATTTCCGCTCGCCCGTCGACGGCGCCAAAGTGTTCATGGGGCCAGAGGAATCCATGCAGATACAGCGTGACCTCGGCTCCGATATCGTGATGATCTTCGACGAGTGCACGCCCTATCCGGCCACGCCCACAGAAGCATCGGCGTCGATGGAGCTGTCGCTGCGCTGGGCCGAGCGCAGCAAGGCGGCACACGCCGGCAACCCGAACGCGCTGTTCGGCATCGTCCAGGGCGGCGTCTACACCGAGTTGCGTGCACGCTCGCTCGATCGCCTGCAGGAAATCGGCTTCGACGGCTACGCCGTGGGCGGTCTGTCGGTGGGAGAGCCGCCCGAGGATCGCTGGCGGGTGCTGGATTTTCTCGCGGCGCGGCTGCCGCAGGGCCGACCGCACTACCTCATGGGTGTCGGCACGCCCGAGGATATCGTCGAGGCGGTGCGCCGCGGCATCGACATGTTCGACTGCGTGATGCCGACACGCAATGCACGCAACGGCCACTTGTTCACCCACGACGGCGTGGTGCGCATTCGCAACGCCGTGCACGAGCGTGACACGCAACCGCTGGATGCGGCTTGCGGCTGCTACACCTGTCGCAACTACAGCCGCGCCTACCTGCGGCATCTTTTCCGCTGCAACGAAATCCTCGGCTCACGTCTGAACACCATCCACAACCTGGCCTACTACCAGGATCTGATGCGGGGGATACGGACGGCGATCCGCGATCAGCGGTTCGACAGCTTCCGCGACGATTTCTACGCCGCGCGCGGAATGTCCGCACCGCAGTGAGCTATGGCATAATCCGGCTCCTTTGAATAGGCGCGGCCGGCGCGCCGCAAGTCTTGATTGGAGCGTAAGATGAGTTTCCTGATTTCCGACGCGATGGCGCAAGGGGCCGGACCGACTGGCGATGGCGGTATGTCGATCATCTTCCTGGTCGGCATGTTCGTGATCATGTATTTCTTCCTGATCCGTCCGCAGGTCAAGCGTCAGAAAGAGCACAAATCCATGGTCGAGGCGCTGAAGAAAGGCGACGAGATCCAGACCATGGGCGGCCTGATGGGCAAGGTCACCGAGCTCGGTGACAACTTCATGAAGGTCGAAGTCGCCGATGGCGTCGTGGTTACCGTACGCAAGACCGCCGTCGAAGCCGTGATGCCGAAGGGCAGCCTCAAAGAGATGTAAACACCGTCGCCGCACCGGTTCCGGGTGCGGCCGCTTTTCCCCTGGTTCGACAATGCTTAACCAATATCCGATGTGGAAGAACCTGCTGGTGGCGCTCGTGCTGCTGGTGGGTTTGCTGTATGCGGTACCCAACCTCTACCCGCAGGATCCGGTCATCGAGGTCACGGGTACCCGCGGCGAGCAGGTGGGCGAGACCCTGCAGCAGAATGTCGCGGCCGCGCTCGACCGTGCACAGATCCCCGTCAAGTCGATGCAGCTGCTGCCCGACCGCCTGCAGATCCGCTTCAACAAGCCGGGCGACCAGCTCGCCGGGCAGGAAGCGGTTGCCAAGGCACTGCCCCCGGCCTTCACGCACGCCCTGACACTGTCGCCGGATATTCCCGGCTGGTTGACCGGGGTCGGTGGCAAGCCGATGAACCTCGGCCTCGATCTGCGTGGTGGTATCCACGTGCTGATCGACGTCGACATGGAGGCGGCGATCACCAAGGCGGTCGAGCGTCATGCCGGCAACATTCGCACCACGCTGCGCAACGAGAAGATCCGATACGTCACCGTGCGCGAGTCGGGCAACAGCGTGGACGTCCGCCTCAAGGATGCCGAGACGCGTGACCGTACCGAAGAGGTGTTGGGTGGTGAGTTCCGCGAACTGTCCGTCAGCACCCGCGAAGAGGGCGAAGACTTCTACGTACGCCTGTCGATGACGCCGAACGAAGAGCGTACGGTCAAGAAGCTCGCGCTCGAACAGAACATCACCACGCTGCGCAACCGCGTCAACGCGCTCGGCGTCGCCGAACCCGTGATCCAGCAGCAGGGCGAGCGGCGAATCGTCGTCGAATTGCCGGGTGTGCAGGATCCGGGCAAGGTCAAGGACCTGCTCGGTGCGACCGCAACGCTCGAATACCGTCTCGCGGTGGCCGATGTCGGCGCGGCGATCGAGGCCGAAAGCACCGGCCGTGTGCCGCCCGGAACGGCGCTGTACCACGAGCGCAACGGCCAGCCAATCCTGCTGAAACGCCAGATCATCGTCACGGGCGACGAGATGACGAGTGCGTCGTCGGGTTTCGACCAGCAGTCGGGTCAGCCGGCCGTGTACGTGAACCTCGACAGCAAGGGCGCGCGGCGCATGCGCGACGTGACGACCGAGAACGTCGGCAAACCGATGGCGGTCGTGTTCCGTGAGAAGCGCACCGTCGGCCGTGACGAAGAAGGCAAGCCGGTCAAACAGTGGGTGGAAGAGGTCATCAACGTCGCGACCATTCGCGAACCGTTCGGTCGTCGTTTCCAGACCACGGGTCTCGACAGTCCACAAGAGGCACACCAGCTCGCCCTGCTGCTGCGCGCGGGCGCGCTGGCGGCCCCGATCGATATCGTCGAGGAGCGCACCATCGGCCCAAGCCTGGGCCAGGACAACATCGATCAGGGTGTCGTCTCGGTCGCCGTCGGCCTTGGCCTCGTGCTGCTCTACATGGTCGTGGTCTACAAGGTGTTCGGCTTGGTCGCCAACATGGCACTGGTGGCGAACATCGTGCTCATCGTTGCGATTCTGTCGATGCTGCAGGCGACACTTACCCTGCCGGGTATCGCGGGTATCGTGTTGACCGTCGGCATGGCCGTCGACGCCAACGTGCTGATCTTCGAGCGTATACGCGAGGAGCTGCGGGTCGGCAGCACGCCGCAGGCCAGTATCCACGCTGGCTACGCGAAAGCCTTCAGCACGATTCTCGACGCAAACGTGACCACGTTCATCGCCGCCGTCGTGCTGTTCTCGATCGGTAGCGGCCCGGTGCGTGGTTTCTCGGTAACGCTGGCGATCGGCATACTCACGTCGATGTTCACAGCCATCATCGGTACGCGCGCCGTGGTCAACATGATCTACGGTGGCAAGCGCATCACCAAGCTGTCCATCTGATTCGACGGGAACCACCATGGCAATTCTGAAACGCGGTCAAGTCATCGACTTCATGGGCAAGCGCAAGCTTGCGCTGGTGTTTTCTGCAACCCTGATACTGATCGCATTCGCGGCGCTGTTCGCCCGCGGATTGAGTCTCGGTATCGACTTCACGGGTGGCACGCTGATCGAGGTGGGTTACTCGGAGCCCGCAAATCTCGACTCGGTGAAAGGTGCGTTGGGTTCGGCGGGTTATGGCGACGCCTCGGTGCAGTACTTCGGCAGCCAGCGCGATATCCTGATCCGCCTTGCCGGCGGTACCGAGGAAGGCGAGGGATCGCGCCTCAGCAACGAGGTCTACGCGGCCCTGTCGAAGGCCGCGACCGGTACGGTCGAGCTGCGCCGCGTCGAGTTCGTCGGCCCGCAGGTCGGTGACGAACTCACCGAGGACGGCGCGCTTGCGGTGCTCGTGGCGCTGATCGCCATCCTCATGTACGTCGCAATGCGATTCGAATGGCGCTTTGCCGTCGGCTCCGTCGTCGCGCTGGTGCATGACGTGGTCATTACCGTCGGCATGTTCGCGCTATTGCAGATCGAGTTCGACCT
>JAGRHA010000347.1 GCA_020445205.1 Gammaproteobacteria bacterium | reverse complement strand
GTGCAGATCGAACAGGGCGAACGGCTGCTGAAGCGATAGACACCCACGTACGCGCACCGTGGCGACCTGCAGACACAGGCCATTACGGGCGACAACGGCAAGCGCACGTCAAACTGTCCCCCAGATGCTTGCCGTGCTCGACGCGATCGGCACACGGATCGGACATCATGGCCCGGCATCGGCACATGCCGGGAGAGTCGCACCGGGACGAGCGACATGTGCCGCAGCACAGTTCGCCGACACCTCACGACAGCCGACCCCGTGCGCGCCAGTGAGCGGCTGGGCGCACTATCGACATCGTGCGTCGCCTGTACTGCTCACGCGGTGGAGCAACTGTGTCCCTTGCCTCTGTAGCGCACGGGCGTGACCGCATGCTCGGGTGACCCCGTCGCGTCGGTGGCGGGCACGCGCCGCTGGCCGGTCTATAGTCAGGCCAGAGGCGTTCGGCTTGTGCCGATTCGCAGGGTGCACGACCGTACGCAAGGGTGTCGATCCATGCGATCGCGTAAACCGTCAACCGCCGCAGTGCATGGCGCTGCACAACCAACCGGGAGAACGATGATGTCGAAACGTCCGCTCGCGATGCCACCGCCGATCCTCGAACGCTACGCGATGATGGAGGATGACTGGGAGCTCGAGAAACCCGGCACGTTCGTGTCCCCCATGGTCGAGGAGCGCCCTGGGCAGATGATCATGTTCGGCGAACGCCTGCGCAACGGCGCGATCAGTGCCGACATCACGATCCTCGACAGCCTGCCACGGCGTAATGGCGAGCCCTCGATGGAGGTATCCCTGATCGCGCGCTACGAGGGCCCCGAAGCCTACTACTACGCCGGCACCGGGGCGTTCTACGCCAAGTTCTTCATCGGCAAGGTCTGGTCGGGACCGATCTGGCAGGCACGGCGTTGGATCGGCCAGCCGAGCTCCGTCTTCCGCAACAAGACCTATCGCCTGCGGATGGAGTTCCGCGGCAACCAGATAACGTTCTACGAGAACGACGTACAACTCATGGTGGTGGTCGACGAGAGCTATTCACTGGGCCAATGCGGGCTCGGTGCGTGGAAGACGCATGCGCGATTCGAGAACGTGCAGATCCAGCGCGCGACACCGAAGGCATTCGTCATCATGCCGTTCGCGAGCGAGCTGAACTTCGTCCACCAGGTCATTCGCACGACGGTCGAGTCGTTCGGCATCGACTGCGTGCGTGCCGACGAGATCGCCATCTCACGACCGGTCATGGACGACGTCAAGGCCCAGATCGCCGAGGCCGATCTCGTGATCGTCGATTTCACGGGCAGGAACCCCAATGTGTACTACGAGGCCGGTCTCGCCGAAGCGTGGAAGAAGGACTGGATCATCATGGCCCAGTCGTCTGACGACATGACGTTCGATGTCCGTCACATTCGCTCGATCCGCTACACCAACACCATGGGAGCCGACGTCAAACCCGCACAAGACTTGCGAGAGGCTCTGGTCGCGCTTGGTTACCAGACCACGCCCTAGCGCGAGCCACAGCCACGGGTCGGCGGCCATGCCGATCGATGTCGCACGCGGGCACCCACTGCCGGGTCGAGCAAACCGTACCGTGGTGGCCACCAACGACATTACGGCCGAGGCCCGGGATCGCACCGGGTCTCGGCTTCAGACCGCCGCCGAACTAGTGACTGATCATCCAGGGACGCTTGGTCGGAAACGTCTTGCTGCCGTCCGCACCATACAGCGCCGTGGACTGACCGACCTTGCCACTGCTGCAACACGCACAGCCGGGGCCGTGTTCGTGACGATGCTCGCGTTCGGCTTTCGTCGAATGCGCGGGTTCGTGGCGACTGCGCTCGTTGGTCGCATGGGCATGACGCAGCTGCGCGTCCATATCCAGCAGCTGTGGCGCCCGGATCACGCGCGGCGACAGCGCACCACAATGTGGACAGGCCGCCGGATCTGAGGCTGCAGCGACCGGTCGCAGGTCGTCGAATGGTCCGCAGTGAGGACACTGATAGTCGTACAGCGGCATGGCGCTACTCCTTGATGTCGGGCGCGAGCGGTACATCGACCGAACCGTCGATGAACTTGGTCGGTCCGTCTGCACCCGGTTTGATATCGAAGTCGAACACCTCGGTCGGCAGCCACAAGGTCGCACACGCATTCGGGATATCGACGACACCACTGATATGACCTTGCACCGGCGCGGTACCGAGAATGCCGTAGGCCTGCGCACCGCTGTAGCCGAACTTCTTCAGGTATTCGATGGCGTTGAGGCAGGCCTGGCGATACGCGATGTGCACGTCGAGATAGTGCTGCTTGCCCTGCTCGTCGACCGAGATACCCTCGAAGATCAGGTAGTCGCGGTATTCCGGCTTGATGGGGCTCGGTTTGAAGATCGGGTTCTTGATGCCGTACTTGCTCATTCCGTCCTTGATCAGACTGACGCGCATGTGAATCCATCCGGCCATCTCGATCGCGCCGCAGAACGTGATTTCACCGTCACCCTGGCTGAAGTGCAGGTCACCGACAGACAGACCGCCATCCTTTACGTACACCGGGAAGTACACCTGCGATCCGCGCGACAGGTCTTTGATATCGCAGTTACCGCCGTGTTCACGCGGCGGCACGGTACGCGCCGCCTCGGCAGCGGCCACTTTCGCTGCATCGGGTTTCATGCGCCCCATGTGTGCGGTATCCGCGTACGGCAGCGTTGCCAGCGCCGGTATACGCTCGGGGTCGGTCGCAAACAGCTCGCCTTCACGCTTGTTCCATTCGTCAAGCATTTCTTTCGACGGCAGGCAGCCAATCAGGCCCGGATGCACCAGGCCCGCGAACTCGACACCCGGGATATGACGCGAGCTCGTCATCATGCCGTCGATATCCCAAATCGACTTCTGCGCCTCGGGGAAATGGTCGGTCAGAAAACCACCGCCATTCTGTTTGGAGAAGAAGCCGTTGAAGCCCCACTCGCTTTCGGGAAACGCGCCGATGTCGAGAATGTCGACCACCAGCAGATCGCCGGGTTCGGCCCCTTCCACACCCACGGGGCCGCTGAGAAAGTGGACCTGCGAAAGATCCACGTCACGCACGTCGGATGCATCGTCGTCGTTCTTGATCTGACCACCCGTCCAGTCGAAGCACTCGACGATGAAATCGTCACCCGGCTTGACCATCGCGACCATCGGGATATCCGGATGCCAGCGATTGTGGATGGTGTCGTGCTCATACGGCGACTTGCTCAAATCGATCTTGATCAGCGTATCGGTCATTGCTTGCTCCTCTACTTCACTCGGTACTCACGGTTTGCGCCGCTACACTGACAGGTAGCCGGCAATCTTCTGTTCATCGATGTCGTCGCGCGTGGCTTCATGCACCACGCGGCCGTTTTCGACCACGATCACACGATCGGCGACATCCAAGGCGAAACTCAGGACCTGCTCCGATACCAGGATGCTGAGGCCACGTTCATCCCTTATCTGTCGCAGCACGCGCGCCATCTCCTTGATGATCGATGGCTGTATGCCCTCGGTGGGTTCGTCGAGCAGCAGGACCTTGGGATTGCTCGCCAGGGCACGCGCGATGGCAAGTTGCTGCTGCTGACCGCCGGACAGGTTTCCACCGCGGCGCTTGCGCATCTCGAGCAACACGGGAAACAGCTTGTACAGGTCGTCGGGCACCTTCTTGCGCCGCGTGCTCACCAGGCCCGTCTCGATGTTTTCCTGCACCGTCATGGTGGAAAAGATCATGCGACCCTGCGGCACATAACCCATGCCCTTGGCCACACGTTGGAAGCTCTTCATGCCGCCGATGGATTCGCCACCGAGCGCAACATCGCCTGCGCTCGACGGCATGATGCCCATGAGCGACTTCATCAACGTGGTCTTGCCCATGCCGTTGCGCCCCATGACGGCAACGATCTCGTTGGGCTGGAGCGTGAAGTCCATGCCGTGGATGACTTCGCTCTGCCCATAGGCGACGTGGTAATTGGAAACTGACAACATCTCGCGTTACTCCTCCCCGGCCTAGTGCCCGAGGTAGACCTCGACCACCTTGGGATCACTTTGCACATGCTCCATCGAACCCTCCGACAGGATCCGCCCCTGGTGCATCACCGTGACCCGGTGCGCGATGTCCTCGACGAACTTCATGTCGTGTTCGATCACGATGACCGAACGGTTCTGGATGATCTTGTTGAGCAGCTCGGCGGTCTGCTTGCGTTCACTCACGCTCATACCGGCGACCGGCTCGTCGAGCATGAGCAGCTCCGGGTCCTGGATCAGCAGCATGCCGATCTCCAGCCACTGTTTCTGGCCGTGGCTCAGCAAGTCGGCGGAGGTATGCAGGTGGTCAGCGAGGAAGATCATCTCGGCGATCTCCTCGACCCGCTCGATCACCTCGCGGTCACGTTGGAACATCAGCGCGCCGAATACCGAACGACCGCGCGGGTACGAGATCTCGAGATTCTCGAATACGCTGAGCTCTTCGTAGATCGACGGGTTCTGGAACTTGCGCCCGACACCGGCGTGGACGATCTGGTTTTCCTTGAGCTTGGTGAGTTCCTTGCCACGAAAACGGATCGATCCCGCTGACGCCCGGGTGCGCCCACAGATGAGGTCGAGTACGGTGGTCTTGCCCGCACCGTTGGGGCCGATGATCACCCTGATCTCGTTCTCGTCGACATAGAGACTCAGATCGTCGACAGCCTTGAAGCCGTCGAACGATACCGTTAGCCCCTCGACGGCGAGGACGAACTCCTTCTTGGCGGCAGTCATTTCGCACCTCCTTCTTCCACGCGTCCGCCAAAGGTCACGGAGCGGTCGAACAACCCACCGCGTCTGGCCGAGAAACTGCGAATGAACGGCACGACATGCGTCGCGTACAAACCCGCCAAACCGTTCGGGAACGCGAGTACGACGCCGATGAAGAGCGCGCCCATCGCGAACAGCCAGAGTTCGGGGAACGCTTCGGAGAACGATGTCTTGGCGAAGTTCACGAGCAGCGCGCCGTACACGGCGCCGAGTATCGACAGCCGCCCACCGACCGCGGCGAAGATCACCATCTCGATCGATGGCACGATGCCGACGAACGACGGCGACATGAAACCCACCTGCAAGGTGAACATGGCGCCGCCGATCGCCGAGACCGCCGCTGCGAAACAGAAGATGAAGATCTTGAAGTTGGCGACGCTGTAGCCCGAGAAGCGGATGCGATCCTCTTTGTCACGCATCGCGACCATGATCCTGCCGAGCTTCGAATGGCGCACGAACAGCGACAGCTGAATCACCAGCAGCAGCAGCGCCGCGTTGACAAAGTACAGCACGTACTTGGCTTCATCCGTACGGATGTCCCAGCCAAGCAGCGTGCGCAGGTCGGTGATGCCGTTGACGCCACCGGTATAACCCTGCTGACCGATGATGAGGATCGTCATGATCGCGGCGATCGCCTGCGTGATGATCGCGAAGTACACGCCGCCCACGCGGCGCTTGAACATGGCCAGGCCGATGACGAAAGCGAATAGCGTCGGAATGAGGATGATCGCGATCAGGGTGAACCCGAAGCTGTGGAACGGTTCCCAGAACCACGGCAGTTCGGTCAGCTGGTTCCAGTCCATGAAGTCCGGAATACCGGGTGTGGACTGGATCTTGGTCGCTTCCGGCGTCGATGCTTCGAGCTTGAGGAACATGGCCATGCAGTAGCCACCAAGGCCGAAGAACACGCCTTGACCGAGACTCAGGATACCGCCGTAGCCCCAGCACAATACGAGACCGATCGCGACGAAGGCGTAGGTCAGGTACTTGCCGATCAGGTTCAGGCGGAAGATGTCCACGGTCAGTGGCAGCACCACGACGATCAACGTCATGAGGACCGCGATGCCGATGTAGTCAGCGCGCGAACCGAAGCGATTGAGAAATGTTGTTGACATGGCACCCCCTCAGCGGCGGATCTTCAGTGAGAACAGACCCTGTGGCCGCAGCATCAGGATTCCGACGACGGTCAGCAGCGTGAGCACCTTGGCCATGGAGCCGCTCAGGAAGAACTCCATCGCCGACTGCGACTGCGAGATCGCAAATGCCGACGCGATGGTGCCGAATAGGCTCTGCGCACCGCCGAAGACCACAACGAGGAAGGTATCGACGATGTACAGCTGGCCGGCCGTCGGCCCGGTCGAACCGATCATCGTGAAGGCACTGCCGGCAATGCCCGCAATGCCGCAGCCGATACCGAAGGTCAGCCGGTCGACGCGCTCGGTATTGATGCCAACCGCCCCGGACATGATTCGGTTCTGCGTCACGGCCCGCACCTGCCGCCCCCATCCCGAGCGGAAGATCAGGAAGTACACAGCCGTCGTGATCAACACCGTGAGCACCATGACGAAGATGCCGTTGATCGGCACTTCGATCGTCTCGGTCAACGGGTAGGAGCCCATCAACCAATCGGGTAGCGACACACCGACCTCGCGTGCGCCGAAGATCGATCGATAGAGCTGTTGCAGGATGAGGCTCAGGCCCCAGGTCGCCAACAGGGTATCGAGCGGTCGCTTGTAGAGGTGACGGATGAGACTCCATTCGACCAGCATCCCCAGCGCGCCCGCGGCGATGAACGACAGGACCATGGCGATGAAGAAATAGATATCGAAAAGTCCCGGCAGATAGGTCGAGAACAGGTTCGAGCACAAGTAGGTGACATAGGCGCCGAGAATCATGAATTCTCCGTGCGCCATATTGATGACGCCCATCTGTCCGAAGATGATCGCCAGTCCGAGCGCCATGAGCACGAATACGGAGAAGAGAATGAGTCCCGCGAAACCTTGCATCGCAAAGATCGAACCGAGCTCGCTCATTGTGTAGCCATCGAACATCTGTATAGCTCCTCGTTGAGACTGGCTTGTACGTCGGGTTACCGCAGCGCAGACACCCACCGTCCCGGCTGTATGCCCGGACGGTGGGTTCGGCTCGCTTACTGGTAACCTGCCGGGAACGGATCCGGCTCCATCAGATCGGCCGTTTCATAGACCACTTCGTACTGGCCGTCGGCCTTGGCCCGGCCGATACGCGTCTTGCTCCACAGGTGGTGGTTCTCATGCACGCGCACATAGCCTTCGGGTGCCGTCGTCAACTCGATGCCGGGCGATGCGGCACGCACCTTGTCGATATCGAAACTTCCGGCCTTCTCGACAGCCGCTTTCCACAACCACGGACCGAGGTACGCGGCTTGCGTCACGTCACCGATGACGATGTCGTCACCCCACATCTCCTTGAATGCCTTGACGAAGGCCTGGTTGTTGTCGTTGCCCAATGACTGGAAGTACTTCATCGCGGCATAGGCACCCTCGATGTTCTCGCCACCGATGCCGCGGATTTCGTCCTCGGTCACCGAGATGGTCAGCAACAACGGCTTTTCCTTGGTCAGGTCGATACCTGCGGCCTTGAGCTGCTTGTAGAACGCGACGTTGGAGCCGCCGACGACGATCGCGTAGATCACGTCGGGCTTCTTCAGGCGGATCTTGTTGATCACCGAGTTGAACTGCGTGTGACCGAGCGGGTAGTACTCTTCGCCGACGACCTTGAGACCGAGCTTCTCGATGTGCTTGCGTGCGATCTTGTTCGACGTGCGTGGCCAGATGTAGTCAGAGCCCAGCAGGAAGAACGTCTTTGCGCCCTTCTCTTTCACCACCCAGTCGATGCCCGCGATAATCTGCTGCGTCGCCTCCTGACCGGTGTAGATCACGTTCGGCGACTGCTCGAGTCCCTCGTAGAAGGTCGGGTAGTACAGCATGCCGTTGTACTGCTCGAACACGGGAAGAACGGCTTTGCGCGATGCCGAGGTCCAGCAGCCCATCACCGAGGCGACCTTGTCGTTGACGAGGAGCTTCTTCGCTTTCTCGGCGAACGTCGGCCAATCGCTGGCACCGTCTTCCTGGATGTACTCGATCTTGCGGCCCAGGATGCCGCCCATGTCGTTGATCTGTTTGATAGCCAGTTTCTCGGCCTGCACAGAACCGGTTTCGCTGATCGCCATGGTCCCGGTGACCGAGTGCAGGATGCCGATGGTGACCGTGTCGTCGGTCACGGCCAGACCGGTCGTGTTGACTTCGGCAGTCGGTGGTCCCGCCACTGCGACCGTCGAGGCGGCGGCCAACAGAACCGACGCCATCGTGCGGCGCCAACGTGGCGACCGCCCGGGCCGCGCCAGATTTTCGGATGGATTGATGCTCATTACCGTTGGTACTCCCTAGTACGTCTTCACCAATGACAACGTGAGGTGCTCACGTGATAGCCCGGTGCCCAGTTGCTCCTCGCTATCGTCGGGGCCGAGAGTGCTCGTGGCTGTCGCTCGCGCTCAATACGTCAATCGACGTAGCCCACAGCGGCGCAACCCTTTAGATGGGCGCGGCACGCACGACCTACGTCAAATGACGTATATGCGCAGGCCCTGGGAGGGGTAGATTGGCGTCGTGTGCGGTTGCTTGGAGAATCGATCGACCGACGTCGGCACGGAGTTTGCCGGTCGACCTCGCTGTGAGGGGTCGCGTGGGGAAGGAATGCGCTCCCAGGGGCTTCGGCGCGCTCGCATGGTGCACCTTACCGGTTCGTCCGGTCTGGGGCCGTGCGATCTTGGTGCACGCGAGGCGCCTGCAACACTGCATACATCGTTGCCCCGGAGAGCAGGCTCTGATGAGTTCCACACAGCGCATCCTGCGTGTCAGGCGCAAATACAACCAGTGGGTGGCCAACCAGACACTGGAAGATTTCGCCTTGCGCTTTACTGCGCGCAAAGCGCGCCGCTGGTCCGTGTTCCGTGTCGCCAACACGGCTTTGGGTGCGATCTCGTTCCTCGCCCTCGAAGCGATCGGCGGTGCAGTAACCCTGAGTTACGGCTTTACAAACGCCGTGGCCGCCATCCTGGTCGTGAGCTGTCTGATCTTCGTGACCGGCGCCCCTATCACCTACTATGCCGCGCGCTATGGGGTCGATATCGACCTCTTGTCGCGTGGTGCAGGTTTCGGCTACATCGGCTCGACCGTCACGTCGCTGATCTACGCGTCGTTCACCTTCATCTTCTTCGCCATCGAAGCCGCCATCATGGCGAGCGCACTCGAGCTGTTTCTCGATGTGCCGCTCGCATTGGGTTACCTGATCAGTGCCCTCGTGGCGATCCCGCTGGTCACGCATGGCATCACCTTCATCAGCGGTTTCCAGCTCTGGACGCAGCCGGTCTGGCTGCTGCTGCACGCCCTGCCGTTCGTTTTCATCGGGCTGACGTCGGAGGGCCATGTCGCCGGCTGGTCGAACTTCGGCGGTGTCGGCACGTCCGGGGCGACGGGGTTCGACCTGCTCGCGTTCGGCGCGGCGTCGTCCGTGGTGTTCGCATTGATGGCGCAGATCGGTGAGCAGGTGGATTTCCTGCGTTTCCTGCCCGAGCGCAAAGACCGTCGCACAACGGCGGGTTGGTGGATGGGTGTGCTCGCCGCAGGCCCGGGGTGGATCATCCCCGGTTGTCTGAAGATGCTCGCCGGCTCGTTTCTCGCCTACCTCGCCTTCGACGCGGGCGTCCCGGCGGATTCGGCCGCCGACCCGTCACACATGTATCTGCTGGGGTTCTCGTACGTTTCACCCTCGCCCGAATTCGCGATCCTGCTGACGGCTACGTTCATCGTCGTGTCGCAGCTCAAGATCAACGTCACCAATGCGTACGCCGGTTCGATCGCATGGTCGAACTTCTTTTCGCGCCTCACGCATAGCCACCCGGGGCGCGTGGTCTGGCTGGTGTTCAATGTCGTGATCGCCCTCGTGCTCATGGAGCTCGGCATTTACAAGGCGCTTGAACAGACCCTGGGCCTGTACGCCATCGTGGCCGTGGCCTGGGTCGGCGCGCTGGCCGCCGACCTGGTGGTCAACAAGCCGCTCGGACTCAGCCCGCGCCACATCGAGTTCAAGCGCGCCCACCTGTTCGACGTCAACCCAGTCGGTGTCGGCGCGATGCTGCTGGCGACCGTGGCCGCGCTGACGGCCTACACCGGGGTGCTCGGTGATACCGTGAAAGCCTTGTCGTCGTTCGTCGCCCTCGTGGTTGCGTTCATCTCGGCACCAACCATTGCCTGGGCGACCGGAGGCCGCTTCTATACGGCGCGTGCGCCGTCGCCGGCCGCACAATCGCCTGAGGCCAGGGTCTGCTGTATCTGCGAGCACGAGTTCGAGTCTGCCGACATGGCGACGTGTCCGGCGTACGGTGGACCGATCTGTTCCCTTTGCTGTTCACTCGACGCGCGCTGCCACGACAGCTGTAAGCCGCAAGCACGCTTCCAGAACCAGATTCAGAACATGCTCGTGTGGCTGTTACCTGGCGCATGGATCAAACCCGTCAACTCGCGCGTCGGACACTACATCGGGTTGTTGGCACTGTTTGCCGTGCTGATCAGCGCCGTGCTCGCACTGATCTACCTGCAGACCACAGCCGATCCCGCGGTGTCGAATGACGCGGTACGCAGTCTGATGATCAAGATCTTCGTGATCTTCATGATCATCTACGGCGTTGCCGCCTGGTTGTTCGTGCTGGCGAACGAGAGCCGGCAGGTCGCACAGGAGGAGTCCAACCGGCAGACGGAGCTGTTGGTGCGTGAGATCGATGCCCACCGCCAGACGGACAAACAGCTGCAGCATGCCAAGGAGGCCGCGGAAACGGCGAGCCTGGCGAAGACCCGTTATGTCGTCGGCCTGGCGCATGAGTTCCGCACCCCGCTGAACGCGATCTACGGCTACGCACAGCTGTTGGAAAAGGAAAACGGACTGCCCAAGAACCGCCTGAGTGCGGTAACGACGATCCGACGCAGCGCCGAACACCTGTCCGAACTCATCAACGGACTCCTCGACATCGCACAGATCGAAGCCGGCAGGTTGCAGGTCTATCGCGACAATTTTGCGATCTCCGAATTCCTCGATGAACTCGTCGATATGTTCAAGCTGCAGTGCGAAGCCAAACGCATCGAGTTCCGCTACCGGCGACCGGCGGCGCTGCCCGCGCTGGTCTGCGCCGATCAGAAACGTCTGCGCCAAACCCTGATCAACCTGCTCACCAATGCCGTCAAGTTCACCCGCCGGGGTCATGTGGCGCTCGACGTACGCTACCGTGCCCAGGTCGCGGAGTTTCGCGTCGAGGACACCGGCGTCGGCATTCCGGAGGACGAACAGGAGCGCGTGTTCCTGCCGTTCGAGCGTGTCAATTCGCCAAGCGCGCAGGCCGCCAAGGGGACCGGGCTGGGACTCGCGATCTCGAAGTTACTGGCCGAGGTCATGGGCGGCGAACTGTCGCTCGAGAGCAAACTGAACAAAGGAACGACGACCACGCTCCGCCTGTACCTGCCGGCGGTAACGGGACCCGGAAAGGCTGCGCAACCCGAGCACCGGATCGAGGGCTACCGCGGCCCACGGCGTACGATCATCGTCGCCGAAGACGAGGCGGCGCATCGCGGCCTGCTCGAGGACCTGCTTGCACCACTGGGCTTCAACGTTCTGCTCGCACCCGATGGTGCCGCCTGCCTGCGTCTGATCGAGCACAATGCACCGGACATCTTCCTGCTCGATATCTCGATGCCGGGAATGAACGGCTGGGAGCTCGCGTCACAGCTGCGCACCCAGGGCTTCACGACGACACCGATCGTCATGGTCTCGGCCGACGCCAGCGAACTCGTTGGCACCACGCAGGACAGCACGCCACACGATTCCTACCTGATCAAACCGATCAAGCTACGTGATCTCCTCGACACCCTGGAGGAGCTGCTCGAACTGCGCTGGGAATACGAGCCCGTCATCGACCCTGGCGTAGACACCGAAACCAATAGCGTGCCGCCCAGCGACAGTTCGGCATCCGGTGAGACGCTGCCGAAGCATCTGCGCAGCGAACTCCTGCACCTGTGCGAAATCGGCCATGTACGCGGCATACAGGCGAAGTTGGACGAGATCCGCAATCACTTTCCCGCAGCGGCGGACCTCACGCGGCGTCTGCAGGCGCACGTCGAAGCCTTCGAGATCAATCAGCTGCTGGAAATTCTTGACGACGACCATGAACGAACCTGATCCACGGCTTCCCAGTGGCCGCCAGGTGGTCCTGGTGGTCGACGATTCGCCCGCGACGCTCGGCCTGCTCACCGACACCTTGGAAACCATCGGCGTAACCGTGTTGGTCTCGCAAAGCGGCGAGCACGCGATCAACGTCGTTGACCGCGTCACACCCGATGTCGTGCTCATGGATGCACTCATGCCGGGGATGGATGGATTCGAGACCTGCCGCCAGCTCAAGGCACGCCAGGCGTTCAAGCACGTGCCCGTGATCTTCATGACCGGGCTCAGCGCAACGGAACACATCGTCAAGGCACTCGAGGCAGGCGGTGTCGATTACCTGACCAAACCCGTGTCACCGCAAGAGGTGATCGCACGCATGCGCGTCCACCTCGCAAATGCACGCGCCACCCGCAGCGCGCAGATCGCCCTCGACAAGAGTCGGCGTTACCTGATCGCCACCGACAATACGGGTCGCGTGATCTGGAGTACACCGGAGGCATCGCGGCTCATGGCCGCTTCGATCGAGCGGCTGTCGATATCCAGCGAGCAACTGGATGCGCCGGCCGTCGCCTGGCTCAACGCGCAGTTGACGGCCACCATCGAGCACCACGATCACGTGGTTAAGCGCGACGTCGACGGCAAACTCGTCGTGAGTTACCTCGGCGAAGCCAATCCCAACGAACACATACTGCGCATCACCGAACACGACGTGAGAAAAGATGCGCAACTGCTCGCCCACCGCTTCAACATGACACCGCGTGAGGCGGAAGTCGCGGCATGGCTGTCACAGGGCAAGTCGAACAAGGAGATCGGTGCGATCCTCGAACTCAGCCCACGCACCGTGAACAAGCATCTCGAAGCGGTGTTTGCCAAGATCAGCGTCGACAACCGCACCTCCGCGGCGACGACCATCATCAAGGCACTGGCAACGCCGGTTTTCACGCAGTCGGATTGAGTCGGCAGGCGGTACGCTGCCGGCGCACATAGCGTACAGGCCCCGCCAGACGGCGGGGCCACCCACATTGCCCGTGCTACGGCTCAGTCGTCGCCGAACGACGCCGCGTCACCGAGGAACAAGAACACTGTCTCCCCCGGTGCATCGTCCACACCATCGTTGTCGGTCACCGCGTACAGCTGCTGATCTGCCGAGATTGCAAAGCCTTCGAGCTTTTCCGCGGTCCAGACACTGTTCGCTGCGATGGTGTCGGTCAGGTTCCTGACCAGCGTCTTGCCCACGGTCTCGAGCGGCGTACCGTACGGGCGGAACTGCGCGGCAGCGAGATCCACCTCGAAGATGGCTTTGAGCTCGGCGTTGGGCGCCGTGCTGTCGCCCCAGCCCTTGTCACGTTCGATCACCCAGAAGGTACCGTTCGGCATGGCGGTGATACCCGAGAGGCCGATCCAATCACCTTCCTGCTCCGCCTCGAGGGGATAGTGGACGAACGACCAGGTGTCGCTGGATACCTCGAAGCGACCGATCTTGGTATTGAGCTTGTCGTCGTCACCCTCCTTGGGCCACGCACGCTGAATCGCGACGTAGACGAGCTCGTTGCCCGGCGTGCCGGTGACAGCGATACCTTCGATACCGTTGCCACGACGTTCATCGATCAGGTCGGCAGGCAGTTCGATGCGCTCGAGCACCGTGCCGTCGGCGGGATCGACCTTGAGTACCAGATTCTCGCGACCGCCGGGCGTTTGTCCTTCGCTACCCAGCCAGAAACTGCCATCGGGGCCGACGGCGACACCCTCGAGATCGAGCGCGTCGGCACTCTGCACCTCGAGGCGCGCCGTGATCAGCGCCGGCTTGTCCGATACGTCGATGGTGTAGATGTATCCCTTGGCGAGGAACGAGTCACTGACCGCGTAGAGGGTATGCGGGTCGATCGGATCGGCGGCCAGATCAGACAGCGCCACCCACGGGATGGGCAGGCCGTTGGCATCGTCCGCCGAGACGATCTGCGGATAGTTGCCCAGGCCTTCGCGGCGCTGGAAGATGTTGATCATGGTCGGGATGCCGGCGTCGAACACGTCGGTTTCGGTCGCGGCCACGAACAGCTTGCGCCGTGGGATCGCCTTGAGTCCCTCGGGCCCGATACCGGTCGGCAGCAACTGCTGCAGTACGGGTCGTGCACCGTGCATGCGGTAAACCGCCACCGCGTTCGAGCGTTCGGAGCCCACGAACAGCAGGTCGTCACGACCATAGCGGCCGAACTCCACGGCCTCGGGCTCGACACCCTTGTTCTCCGAGCGGCCTTCGTTGTAGTGCCCGGCGCTCACGAGCAGGTGCTCGAAGGCCTCGTGCGACTCGTACTTGACCTTGCCGGCCATGTTGAACACGGTGAAACCACGGCTGCCGCCTTCTTCGCCGGACGCGTCTTCATAGTCACCCTCGTTCGCCGTCGCAAACAGTCCCTGACCGATCCAGGTGACGGCATCCGGCTCACGACGCTTGACGATGTCCGAATCGAGTTTGATCAGATCGTCCTCGACCGTGTCGACGTTGCGCAACTCGACATCGCCCGCGGTGAAGCTCTTCACCACCTTGGCACTGCGCAGGTCGACGATCGCGATGTGATTGTTTTCCTGCAACGAGACGACCGCCATGTTTGCGCGATTGATGTCGACGAACTCGGGCTCCGGATCGGACGCGGCAAACATGCCCGGCAGGCCCGTCAGATCGACGTCACGTGACTTCCACTGTTGCGGCATACCGCGCAACGCGACGACCACGAGCTTGCCGGGAACCGGCGCACCGCTGGCCGTGAGATCGCACGGATCGGTGGTATCGGTGATCGCACCCTGTGGGATCAGGCCGCCCGCGACATCCTCGTTGCGTTCGTTCTCGATCACCACGGCGGCATAGCGACCATCGGGGGAAACGGCCACCGAGTCCGGCTGCCCTCCCATCGGCATCTCGGCCACCACTTGGCGCGTAGCGATGTCGATGACGACCAGCTTGCCGCGCCAGTCGGTGATGAAACCGATGTCCTCATCGTCGTCGGCACAGTACACCTCCGCGCGCGTCGACGTGTTGACGCCTGCCAACGCGTAACGCCCGTGCACCGCGACGCTGGTCGGCTCACCGTCGAGCAATACCACACCATCGGGCGCCGGCTTGGCAGGATCACTGATGTCGACGAAGCCGATCAGGTGCGATGCCGAATCGGTGTACACGAGGGTGCGGCCGTCTTTCGTGACATCGACGATCTCGGCGACCTCGCTGACGATCTCGTTCGCACCAACGGTGACGCGATTGCGTGTCACGTCGAACGTGGCGATATGCTGGAACGATGCGGGGGCGGCGTGATGTTTGCCGGGTCCCGCGTGGGTGTTGGCGGCACAAGCGACGGTCAGCGCGAGGCTGGCGACAAGCGGTCTGAGTTTCATTGGCACAGCGTCCTTATTCGGGTGATTGTTCGATTGCAGCCGCGCAACGCTAACAGCGCGTTGTTACAGAAGGACGAAACTGGCATGACGGCGATGCAGACCGAGCTGCCACGTCGATGGCCATGATCCGTACACCACACGTTGCAGCGCGTGACCACGCTTGCGGCTGTGTGCCGTCGCTCAACACACCCCGTTCACTGCTACTGCTGATGACGGCACACCACCCGCAACCTTCGCGCGATCGCGCGGTCAATTCAGAAAACCACTACGGGCAATGCTCAGAAAACGCCCGCAACGCCAAGAACGGGGGCACATGTCGCACCGAATACTGCAAACGGGACAGCAAACCTGCCACGGCGCCAACGGCGAGGCACTCGACTGCACCGACAGTCGGCACGATGCCTTCTACAGCATCGGTCGCCTATGGCCACAGCCGCGATTCGAGACCCAAGGGCCGCTGGTCATCGACCGCGCCACAGACCTGACCTGGTGCCGCGACGCCGGCATCGCCGAGTTTCCGATGACCTGGCAGGAGGCGCTCGCGTGGATCGCACAGCAGAACGAACAGGCGTTGTACGGATACCGTGACTGGCGGCTGCCAAACCGGCGCGAGCTGCGCAGCCTCATCAGCCATCAGACTCGGCGCCCCGCCCTGCCCGACGGCCATCCGTTCGACGGCGTGTTCTGCGGCTGGTACTGGACCAGTACCTCCGCGGCGATCAGCCCGTCGCACGCCTGGTATGTCGACATGGACGGTGGCCGCATGTTCTACGGTGGCAAGGACCAGTCGTACATGGTGTGGCCCGTGCGCGGCAACCCGGCGCCCTGGCT
>JAGRHA010000346.1 GCA_020445205.1 Gammaproteobacteria bacterium | reverse complement strand
GGGCAGCCATCGAAACGGCGTACAGGCTGCCGCCGCGGCCTTGCGCCGCGGCGGCTTGCGCGGTTCAGCGGTCGGCCAGAACCCGCTCTTTCATTTCGCGGCGCTCCTGCGCGTCGATCGTCAGGGTCGCGATCGGACGCGCCTTGAGGCGCATGACGCCGATTGCTTCACCGGTGTCTTCGCAGTAGCCGTAGCTGCCGTCATCGATGCGCTCGAGCGCCTGCTCGATCTTGCGCAGCAGCTTGCGGTAGCGGTCACGCGTGCGCAGCTCCAGACCGTGTTCGCTCTCCCGACTCGCGCGGTCCGCTTCGTCACCCACTTCCTGGTAGGCCTTGTCGCGGAGGTTGTCGAGCGTCTCCTGAGCCTCGGTCATCAGTTCGTCGCGCCAGCGGAGCAGCTGCCGACGAAAGTACTCCAGCTGCAACGGATTCATGTACTCCTCGTCGGGATTCGGCTCGTAACCTTCCGGCAGTTCCACTGTCATGTTCGTCTGACTCCGCACATTGCTTTAAGGCCGCGGGTTTTTAGCCTACTGCCGCGGCAGAATCAAGTCGCAAGCGGAAGATAAGGCGCGGTTGACCAAAAAAACTACAGTCTCGCCAGGCATTTCGGTGTTTTCGGCGCTTCCGGGTGGGCGAAGAACTCGCGCACGAGTTCGGCCGCACACACGTGGCTGTCTAGGACGCCGTGGCCGACCGCCGGAAAAATGAAGGTGCTGGCCCGCGACAGCCCCGCTGCGGCCAGATCCGCCCATTCCGGTGGCGTCACGGGGTCGAACTCGCCGGCCAGGATCAGCGTCGGCACGTCCGAGCTGACCGGCTGGCGAAAAGCGGCGTCGGCTTCGCCGGATGCCCAGTAGCGGCACACATGGTATTGCCAGTCGTACTGCTTGATCGTCGCGGTACGGGGATACCGCGCCAGCTCACGTTCGGCATCGCGCAGGTCCACGGCACCGGCATCGTGGCAATCGACGGAACTGGCCACGGCATCGCTGATCGAGTCGTCGAGCAGGTTGGCGACACTGTCGTGTATCAGCGCACGCATGCCGCTGTCGAGACGTCCTTCGGCCAGCGCGCGCACGCTGTCGGGCAAGCCGGACAGCTGGTCCCACTGGTACATGGCCTCGAACAACAACCAGGCCAGATCGTCGCGATCGTAGACCACGGCGATGTCGCGTCCGGTCTCCGGGTCCGGCACGCTCATGCGGATCATTTCGCGTTCGACGCGGTCGAGCGCCTTGTCGAGCAGCTCGTCGAGCTCGGCCGGCGTCTGCACGCAGTCGTCGGCCAGCTCACAGATTCGACCGAACAGCTCGAACGAGCGCTGCAGCAACCACGCATCGGCGAGCTCGGGATTGGCCTGTGGTGGATACGGCGAATCCAGTACCGCGGCGCGTACTCCGCCGTCGGTCTGCCGCAACACCTCGAGTGCGACGCGCGTGCCGTATGACACGCCGTACAGGTTCCACTGCGGGACATCCATCGCATGCATGAGATCGATCGCGTCGGCGGCGTTGTGGCGCGTGGTGAAGCGCGTGAGATCGACACCTTCGCCGTGCAGGCGGTCATGACAGGCGCGCGTGGCGTCGCGCACACGCCGGTACGCCTCTTCGGTCGGCAGTGGCAACGGCAGGAGTTCGCGGCGCAGGTCCTGCAACTCCGGGCATCCAAGGCTCGGTTGCGACAGGCCGACACCGCGCTGGTCGTACAACACCAGATCGC
>JAGRHA010000345.1 GCA_020445205.1 Gammaproteobacteria bacterium | reverse complement strand
TCGACGATGAACACGCGCTTCGGCTGTTTGAAACGTGCGAGGCGGTCACCAAGGGCATCGATGATACCTTGTTCGTCGACAGCATCACTGCCGTCCGCCACGATGACTGCCGTGACACCCTCACCGAAATCCGGATGCGGCACGCCGATCACGGCCGATTCTTTCACTCCCGGCAGGTCGTCGATCTGCGATTCGATCTCCTTCGGATACACATTGAAGCCGCCCGAGATGATCAGGTCCTTGGCGCGGCCGACGATGGTCACGCGACCGTCGGCCGCCATCACGGCAATATCACCGGTGATGAAATAGCCGTCGCTGCGGAACTCCTCGGCGGTCTTGTCGGGCATCTGCCAGTAACCCTGGAAGACATTGGCGCCCGTGATCTCCAGCACACCGGCCTCGCCACGTGGCAGCTCGGCGCCGCGCTCGTCGGCGACGCGCGCGCTGACACCGGGCAAGGGGTAACCGACGGTTCCCGCAATACGCTCACCTTCGTAGGGGTTCGAGGTGATCATGCCGGCCTCGGTCATGCCGTAACGTTCGAGGATGCGGTGCCCGGTGCGTGCCTCGAACGCGCGGTGGGTGTCGGCGAGCAACGGCGCCGAGCCGGAAATGAACAGACGCATGTTGCGACACGTGTCGGCGCTGAAATCGTCACGCTCGAGCAGCCGCGTGTAGAACGTCGGCACCCCCATCATCACGGTGGCCAGCGGCAGCTTCTCGATCACGGTCGCGGCGTCGAAACGCGACAGGAAGATCACGCGCGAGCCGCCTAGCAACGCACAGTGCAGCGCCACGAACAGACCATGGACGTGAAAGATCGGCAAAGCGTGCAACAGCACGTCGTTGCGTCGCCAGCGCCAGTACTCGTACAACACCAAGGCATTCGACGCCAGGTTGGCATGACTCAGCATGGCGCCCTTGGAGCGCCCCGTCGTGCCCGAGGTGTACAGGATCGCAGCGAGGTCGTTGGCAGCGACGGTGGCGATATCGTCACTCGACGGCAGAGCGGAAGCGGCATCGATCAGGCTGCCGCGGCCATCGCTGCCGAGCGTCAGCAATGACGCGACACCGGCCTGCTGTGCCACGGCTTCGAGCGCCGCGGCATTGGCCGGTGTGCAGACAAACAGTCGCGGCGTCGAGTCGCACAGGAAGTAGCTGACCTCGCCGGCGGTGTAGGCCGTGTTCAATGGGATATAGATGGCGCCGGCACGCAGACACGCCAGATAAAGCATCACGGCATCGATCGACTTTTCGACCTGCACGACGACACGGTCACCCTGCTGCACCCCGTGTTGCTGCAGCAACGTCAGCAGGCGGCCGCTCTCGCTGTCGACGTCCGCATAACGCAGGCTGCGACCGCCGGACGCATCCAGAAACAGGGCCTGCGGATCGTCCGGGAAACGGTCCCGGAACAGCGCATAGAGATTGGCATTGCTCATGGCAGTCTCATCCTTTCGTTGTGCGGGCGCGGGTCAGAACTGGTTGTACGCCATACGGCTGGCCAGCGCGAACAGGAAGATGGCGAACAGGCGGCGTAACAGCAGGTCCGGCAGCTTGTGCGCCAGGGTCGCGCCGAGCGGCGCGAACAACAGGCTGGCGCCAACGACGCCGCCGAACACCGGCAGATTCACGTAACCGATACTCGCCGGCGGAATACCCTGCTCGTCGAGCCCGCCGACGATGTAGCCGAGCGTGGCGCTCAGCGACAACGGCAGGCCGACGGCAGCCGCTGTGGCGATCGCACGCTTCACGGGGACGCCGCAGTAACTGAGAAAGGGAACGTGCATCGCGCCGCCGCCGATGCCCATCAGCGCCGATATCACACCGACCACGGTCGATGTCGCCGCGATCCCGCCACGCCCGGGCAGACGGCTATGTGCGGACACACGGCTCAACGCCATCTGGATCGACACGGCGAACAGGAAGACGATGAAGGCGATATACAGCACCTCGCCCGGGATCACGTCGGCCAGCCAGGCACCGATCAACGATCCCACGAACACTGCCGGCCCCATGATCCGGAACAACCCCCAGTCGACGGCGCCCTTGCGGTTGTGGGTATAGACACTCATGGTCGCCGTGACCACGATCGTCGCCAACGACGTGCCCAGCGCCATCTTGATCGCCAGGGCGTGATCGATGCCGTGATCCTCGAACAGCAGGGTGACGATCGGCACGATGATCACACCGCCGCCGATGCCAAGCAGGCCGGCGAGTGTGCCGGCGACCGCACCCGAGAACAAGAGGATCGGCAGGTCCATCAGCTCTTTTCCGCGAGATATCTGTCGAATTCGCGCTGCAGCGATTTCGATAACACGACACGACCGTCCTGGACGAAAGCCTCATGGTTGGCTTCGACACGATCGGGATCGTAGCGGTAGTTGACCATCACGCCATGCGACTGTGCGATGCCACGGTCCGACAGGTCGGCACAGGGATTGATGCGCTCGAGTACCGCACCGTTCGCGAGATGGAACGC
>JAGRHA010000344.1 GCA_020445205.1 Gammaproteobacteria bacterium | reverse complement strand
GGCCGGCGACGCTGGCGCCTGAGCTACCGCGATTACAGCGACAACGACCTGATCCCCGGTCTGGAGCAGCGCATCCTGGCGCACTTCGACACCGACGAAGACTGGCTGTTGGAACCCGGCGATGTACTCTACCTGCCACCCGGCATCGCCCACTGGGGTACCGCCGACGGTGACTGCATGACCTACTCGCTCGGCTTCCGCGCACCGAGCCGGCGCGAGCTCGCGGCCGACTGGTTCCAGCATCTGGTGTCGCTGGCGGACGACACGCGCCTCGACGATCCGCGCGATCTTGATGTCGACGACCGTGCACGCATCGGCGGCGCCGCGCTCAGCGCGGCCCAGCAGTTGCTCGACCCCTTGCTCACCGCCGACGCGGGCGCTTTCGCCGACTGGTTCGGCTGCTATGTCACCGAACCCAAGCCGCAATTCCAGGTCCTGCCGCCCGACGAGACCTGGACACAGCCGGACCTCGAGCGTTGGATCGCCTCGGATCGCGACCTCGTAAGGCACCCGGCCGCACGTCTCGCATGGCAGGAGAGCGCTGACGGCCTCACCCTGTTCGTCCAGGGAGAGGCGCGTAGACTGCGCTGCGAACTGCGCGATGCCGTGCGCATCCTGGCACAGACGCGACGCCTGTCGCCTGCGCTGCTGCGACAGCTTGCGACCATGGCCGAGGGCGGGTCGCGGCTGATCGTCGACCTGCTCAACGAGGGCGTCCTCGAACCCGACGCGGAGGAGGAATGAGACCGATCATCCGGATCGCCGACTGGCCTACGGAGCAGTCCGCGCTGCTCACGATCCGCATCGCTGTCTTCGTCGAGGAACAGGGCGTGCCGCTCGACCTCGAACACGACGAACACGATGCCCTTGCCACGCACCTGCTCGCCGCCGACGAACACGGTGAGCGCATCGGCACCGCGCGCCTGCTCAGCAGCGGCCACATCGGGCGCATGGCCGTGCTCGCTGCGCACCGCGGTCGGGGTATCGGCAGCGCGCTGCTGCTCGAACTTCTGCGACTGGCGCACCAGCGTGGATTGCGCGAGGTGTTTCTCAATGCCCAATGCAGCGCCGAATCCTTCTATGAACGTCACGGCTTCGTCCGCGAGGGGGAAATCTTCGTCGACGCCGGCATCGATCACGTGCGCATGGTACGGTCACTCGCCGACTAGCGCCGTGCGTTGGCCACGGCATAGCGCCCACTCACCTACACTCTCAGTAACGTTGCAACGGGACGCCAAGGTGCCTTTTCGAATCCTGATCGCGCTGATATGGCTCATCGCACCACTGTTGGCCGTCGCCGAGCAGCAGGTCGCGACCTTCGTCATCCGCAGCCAGCCCGCAGCGGCCGTCGTCGACACGGTGCGCCCGCTGCTGGACAAGGACGGTGGCGTATCCGCATTTCATGACAAGCTCATCGTGCGCGGCACCGCACGCCAGATCGCCGACGTGAAGGCGCTGCTCGCACAGATCGACCGTCCGGCGCGCCGACTACTCATCGAGGTGCGACAAAGCGGCCGCACGAGTGCTGCGCACAGCGAGACGGGCTACGGTGTCTCCAGCGACCACGTGCAGCTCGGCCAGCCGCCGCGCGGCGACGGCGCACAGGTGTATTACCGCGGCGTACAGACACGCAGCCAAGATGACGGCGTGCAGCGCGTGCAGGCACTCGATGGCTACCCGGCACTGATCCGCAGCGGCCAGGCAGTGCCCGTCTACCAGGCCCACCAGCAGGTGATCGGCAACCAGATCGTGCAGGGCTTCGATCTGCGCTATCGCGACGTGCAGAGCGGCTTTTTCGCCCTGCCGCGCGTGCATGGCGACGAAGTGACCGTCGAGATCTACCAGCAGCGCGAACGCGTCGCCGGTGACGGCCGCTTCGACAGTCAACATGCGTCGACGATCCTGCGTGGCGGCCTCGGTGCCTGGCTGCCTCTGGGCGGCATCGGCGGCAGCGACGACGACAGCCGCAATGCCTTCGGCCGTCACGTGCAGACACGGCGCAGCGAAGACCGCCAGATCGATCTGCGCGTGATCGCCGTCGATTAGCGACGATTCACCCCACCCGCCGGTGACGGCGTCGGCGACGGCGACGGCGACGGCGACGCATAGTTCACGCGACCAAACGCCGTGAGCGTGGCATCTCCGTCAGACACGGGTGCGCTGCTGCCTCGCCAGCGGAAAAAAATGACGGCTGTCCTCCGGGTGGTGCCGCTCATGGCCAGACAGTGATGCGTATCGTTGGCTCGGACGTCACCAACGTAGCGCCTCCCGCCTAGCCCAACTCGGTCAGCGCGCGCCGCGGGAGCCGTGCCTAAGCGCCGCTCGTGGCAGCCCAACCCCACCCGGTCAACAGCTGTTCCCGGTGTGTTTCCAGCCACTGCAAGGTCATGATGATGCTGGTGGTGTTGAGGCGTCCGAACAGCGCGTCCACCGCTTCGCTGCGCGGCAGCGTGACGACGCGGATCTCTTCGCCCTCGTGTGGCAGGCCATGGATGCCATCCGCCGTACTGGCATCGACCCAGCCACAGTAAAGATTGATGCGTTCGACGGTCATACCGGGGCTGACGTGAAACTCACCGAT
>JAGRHA010000343.1 GCA_020445205.1 Gammaproteobacteria bacterium | reverse complement strand
CCCGTGAGTTCGGTCAACAGGGCCAGACTGCCATCGATGCCCGGCGAACCGCCCTCGGCAGCACGCACCAGATTGTTGAGGCGTACGAAGTGCTCGTCGACGGGATGGCGCGAGGCACCACCACCCAACCCCTGTGTTACGGGCGCTGGCGTCTGCAGCAGGCTGCCCACCGTGTCGCCGAGTTTCTTCAATGCCCCGACCGCCGCATCGCTGCCTTTGTCGACGAGGTCGTCGGCGCGACTCAGCGTCGTTTCACGCTCCACGGCAATCAGCAGTTTCTTCAACGGCGAATCATCCGATGCCAGGATCTGCAACACATCGATCGCCTTGTTGAGATCGTCGCCCATGGGCACGATGGTCAATGCCATCAGAAAGCCGTCCCAACGCGACTTGTACTCTTCGAGATACCGCCGCAGAACGGCACCGCGCACTTCATCGAGACGGTCGCCGGCCGTGGCGCCAAAGCCTTCGCCGACGACCCAGGTCTCGCCCGCCAGCTGCTCGCTGGTGTCGGCGATGTGCTTACGGAACTTCATATAGCCGTTGAAGGTGAAACGCCGGTCGACGCCGGCACCGGCTGCGCCGCCCTGCTCGGTCGCAAACACGTAGTTGAAGACATTGCCGACCTTGTCCGACGCACGAAAATCCGCGACGTCACGCCACAGGGCGCCGTTGTCGATGATCTGCGAATACACGCGATCGGCGAGCGACATGCCGAGCAGCTTGCCACGTGCCTGCTGCACCACGTTGGCGTCGAGATCGAGCGGCAGCCTGACGGGGCCCCGTTCAAAAAGATTGGTGACGTGCGCAACCAGTTTTTCGCGATCGGCCTTGCTGACGACATCGAGATCGTGGGCGACGAAATCGTTCTGCACCCAATCGACGATGGCGGGTGCATCGAAATGATCTCCGCGCAACATCAGGTAGGTACGCAGCGCCGCGTACACCTCGTCGACGGAGGCATCGGAGCGCAAGCGCTCTTCGAGGCGCAACACCAACCGCGGCAACAACAGATCGCGCAACAGGGCGCGATAGCGCGCGGTCGCTTCCGATTCGAGCCCCGGACGCTGGTCGAGACCGACCTGCAGAACCGCCGACACGACACTGTCGCCGGCCGCATCGCGTCCGGTCAGCTGCAACGCACTGTCGAGCGCGGGCAACGCCGCCGCCATGCCGGTATCTGCCACCCCGACCTGCTCGACTTGGCCGGCCACGGCAGCGGCACGTTCGGTGAACTGATCGATGAGCTTGCGGTTCTTGAAATAGCTGTTGACCCAGGCCAGCGCGACCAGCGCGGTGACGAGCACCGCAGCAGCGAGCACGCCTCGATGCATCCAACGCCGGCGCTTCTCTTCGTTCGGGTCGCTGTTGGCAAGCCCCGCTTCACGGAACACCACGTCGCTGAGCAGGCGGCTGACGAAGTAACTCTTGCCGTGCCCGGAGAACGATGCGAGCTGCTGGCGACCGAGCCCGAAGCTTGAACTCAAAGCCGCCGTCAGACGGTCGAGCGGCGTTCCGGTCTGCGTGCCGCTCGTAAAGTACACACCACGCAGTGCCGCCGGCAGCTCGTAGCGTGTCGCCTCGAAGGTGTCGCGAATGAAGCGCTCGGCTGCGAGTTGTACCGAGGCGAATTGCTGTGGAAAGCCGTAGATGAGGGCACGACGACGCGGATCCCGCTCGCGATCGAGACGCGTGACCAGGCGCTCGTTGATGCGCTGCTCGAGCAGTTTGAACTCGCGGCCGAACAACCCCGACACGTCGCTGAGGTCGGCATTGGTGGCGAACGTGGTACCCCAGACCTGCTGTCGCTCGTCGTTGCCGAGGTCGTCGAAGAACTCGGTGAAGCCGGCCAGCAGATCGCACTTGGTGAACAACAGGTAGATCGGGAAGTGGATGCCGAGCTGTTCGTGCAACTCACGGATGCGCAGGCGGATGGCCTGCGATTCGCGCTGCGACTGTGCCTCTGACTGGGTGACGATGTCGGGCAGGCTCACGCACACCAATACGCCGTTGATCGGACGCCGCTTGCGGTATGTCTTGAGCAGCTTGAGGAAACCCAGCCAGGCGCCGCGATCGACGTCTTCACGACTGTCCTGGGTCACGTAGCGACCCGCGGTATCGAGCATCACGGCTTCGTCGGTGAAGAACCAGTCGCAGTCGCGGGTTCCGTGCACACCGCGCAGTTCCCGTCCCTGACCGTTTTCATTGGTGACCAGAAAACGCAGTTGCGACGACGTCAGTGCCGTCGTTTTGCCCGAGCCCGGCGGGCCGATCAACACGTACCACGGCAACTGGTAGATGTACTGGCGCCCAGGCAGACGGCTGCCCTTGCCGCGCTTGAGCACATCGACCGCACGCTGCAGGTTGTGTTCGAGTGCGGCGACCTCCTGCGCGGCGGGTTGCGGCGCCTCGCCGGCTGTCGGGCGTTCGACACGACCGAGGATCGCATCGACGACGCGCGCACTGACGGCCTTGGCGCGCACGTACAGGAAAACGCGATACGCGACCCAGAGCGCGACCACGAGAATGATCGCGATGAAACGGCTGTCTTCCGATGCCAGCGGTTGCTTGCCGGCGAATGCGAACAGCGGTCCGGCGTTCCAGATCAGCAGGGCGATGAGGCACAGGCCGAGCAGGCCGATGACCCAACCACTGCGCAGAAAGCGCGCGATGGCCCTCATGCGTCGCCTCCCGCTGCGCCCGCCTGCTTGTACAGGGTGATCTCGACGCGTCGATTCTGCGCACGATTGGCCTTCGAGTCGTTGGGCACCAGCGGCTCACGCGCACCGCGTCCTTCTGACTCGTAGCGCGCAGGGTCAGTGGACGCCGCACTCATGATCTGCAGCACGGCATCGGCGCGTGCCTTCGACAAATGCCAGTTCGACGGGAACCGCAGCGTCTTGATCGGGATATCGTCGGTGTGACCACTCACGACGACCTTGCCGGGAAAAGTGTCGAGTGCCTTGGTGATGCGTTCGAGCAACGGCAGATAACCCTCATTGACCTTGATACTGCCGGAACGGAACAGACCGTCGCCGCGCACGACGATGTTCGCCTTGAAGGGATCTTCGCTGATCGTGATGACGCCTTGCGCCGTATCGTCGACCAGGTCGTCACTGAGCCGACGCTCGACGACGACGGGCTCAACCGGCGGCAAAGGCGCCGGAGGTGCGAGGCGCACGGAACGCTGAGGCAGACCATCAGTGGCAATCGCGGCGATGGCATCGTAGGCGGGCGTGGCTTCGTCACCGAGGCGGAAACTCAACACGGCATACACGGCGAGCAGGATGACACCGAGCCCCGCAGCGATGACCCACCAGGGTACGAAATGCGTCAGCGGCCGGTAGCCCTCACCGACCCCCTGCCAATGTGGCGACAGACCCTGTTCGTGGTCGCCGCGTTGCTGCCGGATATCGCGGTACAACTGTTCACGGATGCTGTCGAGCAGCATCGCACCGTCGTCGGCATGCCGGTATTTGCCCTTGAAACCCAGCGCCAGCAACACGTACATCAACTCGAGCAGATCGATGTTGCCGCGCGGATCCTGCGACAACTGCTTGAGCAACTGGAAAAAGCGCACGCCACCTTGCGCCTCCTTGTGAAAGGTGACCAGCAGACTCTGCATGTCCCAGTTACTCGCGGCACCCCACGGCGTGTTGAGCACGGCTTCATCGATGGCGGTGCACAGCACGTAGCGTGCAACGTACAGATTCTCGGGCGACACCCCCGCCATGCGCGCGTTGTTCTCGAACACGCGAATCTCCTGGCCGACACGCTCGCGCAATGCGGCAGGATCGGGATGATCGACACTACCGGCGAGCTTGCTGAGCAAGGCGATGAGTGAGGAGGCCGCACGCTCGATCGGGTTCAGCCCGCCCTCGACCGTGAGTGGCCAGGGGACATTCTGCGCATACCCTGCAGGCTCGCCGCGCTCGCGCGGTTTCGCGTCATCGACGAGGGGCCGGCGAAACTGGCCCGGCATGCCACCGGGCATCGGCTTGACGACGGTACGACCGCCGGCATCGCCGTCACCGAAACCGAACGGATCGTCGTTATCCGGCATGGCTTATCCCTTGATCGCCCACAGCGTGAGCGCGAGGCCCGGAAAGGTTTCGGGAATGTGGAACGCCAGACCACCCGATTCCATGATCAGTTTCCAGTGCGGACTCGCCTGGTCGAGTTGGAAGTAGGTGAAGCCGGCATGGATGGGAATCTGCGGTGGCGTTGCCTGCAACGGGAACAACCCCACGCCGGGAAGATGCCCCTTGACCAGTTGTGCGATCTGCTGCGGCGCACCGACCGTGACCTGCGGCGGAAAATCTCGGCGCAGACTTTCGGCGGCCATGTCCGCCTTCGCGGCGAGCACGAAGGTCACCGCGGTACCGAGGTCGGCGGCGCTGATCTTGGCGACATGGAAGCCGAAGCGGTCGCTTTGCAGCGGGATGGTGTTCGCCGCCTCGTCGGGCACGCGGTTCAGTTCGCGCGTGATCACCTGCACTACCGGGCGGAACGAGGCATCGAGCCGGTCGTGGCGATATGCCGGGAAATCCGGCGCCATGCGGCCCTCGGGGCTGAAGGTCGACAGCTCGCCCGCAAGCTGCAGCATCACGCGGTAGCAATCGAGCGGATGCAACCCACGCGTCGTCGTCCAGTGCTCGAACAACGGCTTGTAGCGATTCACCAGCTGCAACAACAGATACTTTGCGACTTCCGCGACGCCACCGCGTTCGCCCTCGGTGACCCTGGCCACGAGGTACTCCGCACGCACCCGCAACTGGCTCGCAATCTCCTTGATCATCTGCTTGAGATTCGTCTGCAGATTACAGTCCATGCACGGCGGCACGTACTGCTTGTCGAGCGTCACGGCGCCGGCATCGTCGACCTGCGCGATGCGTGCAATGCCGATGGCGGAATCATCCGACAGGCGGTCACTCTCGACGACCAGACGCAGATGCGGCACGGCCACCTCGACCTCGACCGTCTCTCGCGTGTCGGCATTGCTGTCGGCGACAGGCCACGCCAGTCCACGCAGCCGCGACATCGCCTGACCACTGCTCGACACGCTCAGTTCCGGCGTACCGGCACGTGCGCGCAACAACACCAGGTATACGATCATGCCGCCGGCCGCGCCGGCCACCTGTACCGACGGACCAGGTGCGTCGCCCTGCGGAATCTCGAACGGCGTGCCATCGTCGAAGATCCCGCTGCAACGTGCGACGCGGATGATTCCCTTGGCGAGCTCCGATGCATCGAGTTCGAGTTCGTGGATACCCCAGACAAAGGGGTGCAAGGCACCGACGCGTCCCTCGATGAGCTGATGGATATAGCGGTCTTGCTGCTGGAAATGCTGCGGCCGCAGGAACATTCCTTCGCGCCAGACCACTCGACTCGTCCACGACATCATCGGGCTCCTTGATTCACGAAACGACACATCGTCAGCGGTTCACCGGGATAGCCCCGGCAATCCTCTCGCACTCACGCGACCGTCTCACGGCGACAGCCCGACAGATCCGATCAATCGACAACCGTGGCCGTCACCCCGGTCTGTCCCAGGGTGATTTCCATCTCGGTGGTGTCATGCACCTCGATCTCGCGACTCAGCTGCCAGATCGCCTGGTCGACGCGCCAGTATCCCGCGACGATGCCGAGGAACACCTGCGCATCTTCGAGCGTCTCTTCGGGCGGCAGCTTCAGTTCCAGTTGCACCACGGAGCCCGGCTTGAACACCTGCTCCTCGTACAGCAGCAGGTCATCGGCGAGCAGTTCGCGGTCCTGGTCCTTGAGATCGTAGTAACTGGCGTTCTGCAGAACCTTGACGTTCTTGAGCAGATAGAAGCGCACCTTGATGGGTGACGGCCGGTCGCGCGCATCCGGATTGACGTCGGCCGTCGCCTTGACCGTGGCCTGGACGATCGTCGGATCGTCTTTGAGGATACCTTTGAGGACGTGCGCACCGAGCACGTCGGCGGTCGAGCAGCCCAGCTGCACGAGCGTCGACAGCAGCAATGCCACCAGTCCAACCAGCGATCTCTTCAATGCATGTCCTCCCCTCACTCCCACTGCGCCGCCGAGGCGCCAAAAGCGGGACATCGCCGCATTTCCTGCGTGCCTGTTGTAGGCCGATGATCACTCATTATCTTCAGGCTTTCCACCGAAACCGGCCCGTTCGAGGCGTTTGATCTGCTCAGCGTACGCGCGTGCGAAATGCTGGCCGAGGATCTGCTGAAAATCATCGGCCGCCTGCTGTGCGATCTGCCGGTACTCGTGTTCGAACGCCTCCCACATGCGCGCTCTGCGCACCTGTGGCATCACGCCTTCGAGCATCGTTGCGCGACCGATGCGCTCTTCGAGTGCAGCGGGGGAAAAGCGTTGCAACAGCGCATCCACGGCCGCCTCCATGCCGGCGATCAACGCCAGCTGATGTGCCGCCAGATCCTGGAATGCCTGGCGCGTCGACTCCGCAGCGCCGAGATAGGCCTCGCGCCCGTCCGCCGAGGCCAGGCGCGACATCGCCTCGCTGGCATTGACCGAGTACTTGAACACGTTGTTGGCGACGGGTGCGATGCTCGTCGCGGGCACGTAGAACTCGTGCTTGAACTCCGCCCGCAGGCGCAGGATATCGATGAGACCCTGTGCCGATTCGCGCGCCAGCTCGCCCATCTGGCGCATGAACGCCGCCGCCTGCTGTGGCGCCGGACGCACCGACGGCATCCCCAAGCCATCGAGGAAGGCATCGAACAACGGCGTATCGGCATCGCCCCCGGCCGCCGGTGGCGGCGGCGCTGGCTGCGGCGGCCGCGGCGCGGTCGGTGTAGCGGCCGGTTGCATGTCGGTGGGCGGACGCGTGGTCGGTTGCGCAGCTGCCGGCGTGGGTGGCTTCAGCGCTGCCCCCGGCAACTCGTCGGGAAAGATGCTGGGCGCGAAGCCGTCGAACT
>JAGRHA010000342.1 GCA_020445205.1 Gammaproteobacteria bacterium | reverse complement strand
GGGCTCACCGTGGTGATCAGATCACAGAACACCAGACCGCACTTGAGCATCGACAGGCGTCCGTAGAATTCACCGTACTCCATCGACCACCAGTGCCCCGGCAGTCCGAGTGCGTGAAACGTGCCGAAGTCGACCTGGCAGTCGTACGCAAGGTTGTGCACGGTGAACAGGGTGCGCGGCGGCGCGGGAAGCAGGCTGATGTAGGCCGGCAGCAGGCCCGTCTGCCAGTCGTTGGCGTGTACCACGTCGGCACGCCAGTCCTGGCCGATACGGTCGTCGGCGATCTGCGCACATGCCTCGCTGAAAGCGGCGAAACGGTGCGCATTGTCGTGCCAATCATGGCCCTGCGGATCGGTGTAGGGTTGGCCGATGCGATCGAACAACGTTGGTGCGTCGACCAGCCACAATGGCACCTCGATCGCCGAGTGTCGGGCTGCGAGCACACGCACCTCGTCACCCGACGACAGCGTCAGCCATCCGACGACACGCAGCGCCTCGACTTCCTGCAGCACGCTGCGATAGGCGGGCAGGACGACACGCACGTCGACGTCGATTGCGGCCAGGGCGTGCGGCAGACTGAAAGCGACATCGCCCAGGCCACCGGTTTTGACCAGGGGGAACATTTCGCTGGCGGCGAACAGTACGCGCATCATCCGCTTTCGTGCCGAAAGAACACCGCACCCAGCGGTGGGATATCGATAACTGCCGAACACGGGCGGTCATTCCACGCCTGGTCGACCGCCTGTACTTGGCCGGCATTGCCCATATTGCTGCCGCCGTAGATGGCGGCATCGGTATTCAGTATCTCATGGTATGTGCCATTGCACGGCAACCCGATCCGGTAATCCTTGCGCGGTACGGGCGTGAAATTGAACAGGCAGACCAGCGACTGCCCCTCGCCGTGACGCATCAGCGACAGCACGGAGCGTTCGCTGTCGTGACAGTCGATCCATTCGAAACCCTGCTGTTCGAAGTCGTGCCGGTAGAGCGCCGGGAGCTCGCGGTACAGGCCATTGAGATCACGGATGAGTCGTTGAATGCCGGCGTGTGTCGCGTGGTCGAGCAATGGCCAGTCCAGCGCCTCGTTCTCGCGCCATTCGTGCCATTGCCCGATCTCGCCGCCCATGAACAGCAGCTTCTTGCCGGGGTGCGCGTACTGCCAGGCGAACAGCAGGCGCAGATTGGCGAACTTCTGCCACATGTCGTTGGGCATCTTGTCGAGAAGACTGCGTTTCATGTGCACGACCTCGTCATGCGACAGCGGCAGCACGAAGTTCTCGGTGTAGGCGTACATCTGGCTGAAGGTCAGCTTGTCGTGATGGTAGCGCCGGTGCACAGGATCTTTCTCGATGTAGGCGAGCGTGTCGTTCATCCAGCCCATGTTCCATTTCATGCTGAATCCGAGCCCACCCATCCAGTTGGGTCGCGAAACCATGGGCCAGGCCGTCGATTCCTCGGCGATGGTCAGCACGCCCGGGAAGCGCGCATGCAACACGGCGTTGACGTGGCGCAGGAACTCGATTGCTTCGAGGTTCTCGCGCCCGCCGTACTTGTTCGGGAGCCACTCACCTTCGTTGCGGGAGTAATCCAGGTAGAGCATCGACGCCACGGCATCGACGCGCAGGCCGTCGACATGGAACTCCTCGATCCAGTACACGGCATTCGCGAGCAGGAAGTTGCCGACTTCACGTCGTCCATAGTTGAAGATCAGGGTGCCCCAGTCGCGGTGCTCGCCGAGGCGCGGATCGGCGTGCTCGTAGACTGCGTCTCCCGTGAAGCGTGCGAGCGCGAACTCGTCCTTGGG
>JAGRHA010000341.1 GCA_020445205.1 Gammaproteobacteria bacterium | reverse complement strand
TCAATCTGATCGAAAACGTTTTTTCCGCTGAACAGAAGGCCGAGATGATCGAGAAGATCACCAACACCATGGTCGAGATCGAAGGCGAAAACATGCGCCAGGTGACCTGGGTGAAGATCGAAGAGGTACCCGAAGGCCAATGGGGCATCGGTGGCGCCGCACTGACCGCCGCGATGGTCCACCAACTGCAGCGGGGTGCTGCCTGAAGATCGGTGGTGCGGCGCCGGGCGCCGCACCGACCAGGCCCACCTTCCGGGGGGTTCTCGCCGCGTATCGGTGGTCGACGAGCGCGCGCGCTTAGAGCGGTTGATTCCGCCGACCAGCGGATACTCCTGCTCACTGGCGAAGCCGTGGAACGACAGACCCGGCACACACTGCCGCATTACGGCCCACACCGAAAACGATTTCACCGAGCCCGTCGACGCACCCGGCATCACCGGTGATTGCATGCGAATGGGTCATGATCGCGATCCGGCGGTCCTCGACAGCGCGTGTCACGCACTCCCGATTGTCTATCCGCTTCGCGCCGCGCGACGATATCAAGCGTTGTCGCGTCGGTGAACATTGACACGGTTCGAGCTGACCCAGGGCGGAAAGCCGATCGCGGGGAAAATACGGCTCAGGCCCGTTTCTCGTTGCAGTCGTGGTCGTGCCCAACCAGGGACAATCGGGACACGCAACACCATCTCCGTGGCAACACTACGAACGACCACTTGTGGCCGGTCAAAGCATCTCCGCAGGGGGTGGCAGCGCGACCGCGGACTCCGTCAGCGGTCACTCACGCAACCAATGCGGACGTTTCGTAGCAACGAGTCGCACGGCCGGCCACAGCTCAACAGGTCGATTCAGCAAAACGGCAAAGCGACAGCGAATATTTCGCGGCGGCCGCAGGGCGTCGTCTTGCTCGACCACGCTGGCGATCTGCCTTTTTGTCGTGACGGACTGGGTTTGCACAAGGATTCGTCAACATTGGTGTCAGATTCGTTGACAGTTGTGTGGTGCGTCCATGACGGCGCTCGTCCACCACCCCTGACTGCCAACCACTTCCCGACACGCGGCATCTGTCTTGCTTGGCAACAGGTACTTGCCATGACTTGTGGAGTACGCACCGTGTTCAGGGACACTCAAATTGTCGCGTTTGTCGTCCTGCTGGGCGGAATGACCTCAGCATACGCAGTACCCATGTCGTTCACCGACCGCGCCGCATTCGACAGCGCCGTGAGCGGACTATCGGTGAGCGTCCAGGACTTCGAGGGGGTGCTTGATGGCACGGTCGTCGCGGACGGCGGCGCGCTGGGCGATATCACCTTCGACTATCCGGTGCTGGCCGGGTTTGGCGTGGATATGCTGGTCACCGGACTTTTCCCGGCTGTCTCCGGACTCAACACATTGGGGACGTCTGATGGCGACGCCTTTCAGGACGGCGACGATTTCGACATCGGTTTTTCTGCGGCAAACGCCGTCGGCTTGTTCGTCATATCCATCGATCCGTTGATTGACGGTGATTTCGAATTGTCGACCGGCGGCGCAACGGCCAGCCTCGACACCGCCGATCTGTTCAGCATCTTGTCGGACGGCAGCGCGGTCTATTTTCTCGGCATCGTCGACACGGCCAGCACATTCACGCAAGCGTCGCTGACGACGTCGCATACACCAGGCGATTTTTTCACCTGGAATGCCGACGACATCATAACGGCGCGCAGCGGCGGAGTGCCTGTGCCGGTAGCGAGCAGCCTGTCACTGCTGGCAATCGGTCTGGCGGGACTGGCAACGCGTCGCCGCCGGCAGCCTTGAAACGACACTGCGTGTTGGCGCTGCGGCAGATGGCACGTTGCGGCCGGGATGCCATTCTCCGGGGCCCCGGCAAAACGGCCGGATGGCGTCGCGGCAAGCGTCGGATTTGAGGTGGATCAGACGCGGGGCGCTGCGTCGATAGCCTTTGGGAGTAAATTCTAGAGTAGTGCTCATCGCGTGAACTCGCGCGCACGTCGCAGCCGGGCGCATTGCACCGGCCGCCAAACTTTCCCTGCGCCGAGAGATCGTTTCGCCAGTGCATGTGGCTGGCCCACCGCGCACTGGACCCTGCATCGTCGGGCCAGAGGGATAGCACATGAACATGCCCACCCGAGCCTTGATTCTCACCACGCTGGTCGCTTGCGCACTCGCGGTGCCGGGAGTTGCCGCCGACCGTGTATCACTCACCACCATCGACGCAAAGCTCGACGACTTGTTGGCGGTGGTTGGAGCCGACGGCAGCAATGTCGTTACCATCGACAAGGATTGCGCTGTCGTCACGGGTTGCCACGCCGGCGACGCACCAGGCTACCCGGTGACCACGGTTGCCGGTCAAAGCTATCGACTCACCAGCGACCTCGACCTGACCGCGACACCCGATCTGGATGCCGTGCTACTGGAGCGAGACACGACGTTGGATCTGAACGGATTCCGCATCTTTGGTGGCACCACGTGCACCGACTCACCCGCCACCTGTACGTCGGCCGGCATCGGTGACGGCATCACCGGCGGTGAAGGCGCACGCGTCATGAACGGTAGCGTGGTTGGTGTCGGTGCCGTCGGTATCCGCCTGCGCAACGGGATGCAGGTTGAAAACATGTTGGTCACGCACGCCGGAGACGACGGCATGCAGGGACAGTGTCAGGGCTGCCGCATCATCGGCAACCGTGTCATCGAGAATGGTGACCGCGGCATTCATACCGCGTTTGCCAGCAGCCAGGGTGCGCTGATCCAGGGCAATACCGTCGCCGGCAACAACTTCGTCGGCATCGACTCCTGCGAACGCTGCATGCACCTCGACAATGTCGTGTTCTCGAACGGCGGATTCGGCCTTCGCAACCTCGGCCTCGGCGGCAGTGCCTACGGCCGCAATACCTTCTATGACAACAATGCTGGCGGCGACCAAGTCGAGTCCGGAGGCGTCGAGATCGCACCCAACGTCTGCAGCGGCAATACGATTTGTCCGTGACAGGCGATTCGACGGTGAACCGATGGCCTGACCGAAGGGGCCGGTGACAAGAAGATATTCAGTCTTCGCCGTTGGTCACCGTCCCCTGGGGTTTTGCGACACGCAAGGTGTGCAGCTCGCTGAACGTTTCCACATGGCGAAGGCATGGCATGCACAATCCTCCCGGCAATCGCGCGTCGCCAATACCCATCGTCGTTTGGGTGTTCACTGAATTCTCGGCGCGCGCAAACCGCCTTGGCCGCAACCGCTATTAGCAACAGCGCATGGGGCATTCGGGATCGTTGCCGGAATGGCCGAGTTGGGCCGCCAGCAGCCGCGTGAACCGGAATTGCGTCGGATCGCCCGACGCGCGATA